>CAZJTS010000169.1:0-4782 GCA_964548975.1 uncultured Fastidiosipila sp. | reverse complement strand
TTGGAGGCTTTGCACTTTGGGAAAATTCGGTAATTACCGAATTTTCCTGGTATGCAGCGATTTTCTTTCGATTTCCACACACAAGCTGATAATCTCACCCGAATGCGCCCTAAAAGCGTGCATCTTCGAAAACTTTGGCAGTGAATTTCTACTACCGAAAAATCCCAAGGTGCAAAGCCCACCATGCCTAATTCATCCGAGACCGGCCCCACTCAGCAACCCATACACTTCCCGATAGACCACATCGGTGAAGCGCCCCGCTTGCTCGGCGGTTAGGCGCTGGGGCCAGCTCATCAGTTTTAGGGGGAGCCATTGGTTGTAGGCGGTTTTGGCCAAAGCCCGGTACGGCGGCTGGCGATAGGCAAAAGGGTTGAGCGAGAACGCCGCGCGCTCATAGAAAGCCTGGCGCCGCAGGGTCAGGCCGGCGACCGGCTCCTCGATCTCGAGGACGATGAAGCGCTTAGAATTGATCTCGCGTTTGCGGAGCTCATCGAGCAGACGGCGGCCGATCCCCCGCCCGCGCGCAGATTCCGCGACCGCGATGTGCTCCAGAAAACAGACCTGAATGTCGGGCAGAATCCAGTAGGCCAGAAAACCAAGGAGCTCAGCGCCGCCCCGAGCCACAATAATGTGATAATTCTCGCGCTCACAGAGCGCCCGGTGGTCCTGAAGAGAGCGCTTCTCCTCAGCGGGGAAGGCACTGTCCATCAAGGGATAAATCTCGTCGAACGCCTCCCTGGGCAAATCCGAAATTTCGATTGTGCGTAAGTTCTGATAGCTCTCTGCGTGTGCTTCCATGGCCCGGTCTTTCTAGTGATTTCCAACCCGGCAATGATAAAGGAAAAGTGAGATGTGGGCAAGCCGAACGGCTCATCTGAAAGCTTACTGCACCAGCACCCAATCCATCTCCACCAGCCGCCTGGCATTGCCGCAGTAGGAGCACTCCTGAACCGTCGCGTTGATCACGGGCTCATGGCTGCCGCAGCTCGTACAGGTGTACTGCGTCGGCTCGTAATAGACCGGTGTCTTTACGCCGAGCAAACGCACAAGCGGCAAAGTCAGCTTGCGGCGTTTTTGCTCAATCGATACGCGCTTGCCCCGGTAGGCGAAGCGTTTCTCGAGATACTCGAGCATTACCTGCATGTATTCGTACTGATCATCCACGGAATAGTCACCCACAAACTGCTTAACCACACCGTCACTCAGCACGGCCACATTATCATCGAGGTCCTCGTCGATCAGGTCGGGGTGGCGATCGAGTAGGCTTTGGCCGAGCAGCTGGAGGCCGGCCATGGAGAAGTTCCGGTCTTTGGCCTGAACACGTTTACGGCGACGCCATTTCGAGAACATGAACAGGGGTTCGGCGAGGAAAGCGAAGAGCCCCACAAACGACGCCAGGAACAGCAGAAAGAAAGACACCGCGCCGAGCGCTATGAGGATGCCGGCGCCTTTGATGACCAGTTCGAGGATCGGGCCGATCGCCGTGTTGCCGAAGAGCAGGGTCAGCACGCCGGCGACCGCGAAGGTGACACCGCCCGCGACGAACATGGTGCCACCGATCTTGACGATGCCCTTCTGAATGTCGCTCAGCAGGAAAGTGCGCGAATCATCCATGTTATAAAACGACGAAACCAGCCAGTTGTAGGCCTCGGTCAGGTAGGTCGCACCGCAGTAGCCGCAGGTCGTCTCGGTGGTCTGAATTTCGACATGTGCACCGCAGTTGCTGCAGTTAATCTCGTGCGGGTGATCGGCGAGGTGCTTGTCTTTGGTGCGGATGGCGCTGAGCTGGGTCTTCGTGCGGCCATGCTTAATCGTCTCGACCAGGTTGCCCGCACGGTCGAAAAAATCCTCCTGGTATGCCGCAAAGCGCAGGCCGAGGCCCTCAGAATATTTGCCGTCCCCGCGGGCCTTCAGGTCCGCATCCGTCTTCGAATCGTACGCCTCATGGTCGCTGTAGGTCACGCGCTTCGTCAAACCGTAGTGCTCCAGCACCACCAACTCCCGCTCATAAACGGCCAAAAGCTGGGGCGTCACATAGGGCGCAATATGTGACGAATCACCGGTCCGGTACATCTCACTCAGGAGCGCACTGAACGACTCAACCGACTGCCGCCCATGCTCCAAATTCAGCTCATAAAACAGACTCATACCAAGCTCCTCAAAAATTGCTCTGTCTAAAGTAGCACACTGAGGTTAAGTGACTGTTAGATTTCTTGCGGGGTGGTCGGGGTGGCCGGGGTGGTCGGGGTGGTCGGGGTGCCGACTTTTTGGCAACGCTCCTCCAGCGGACAGCCCACACAGACCGGCTTCGTGCGACAATGCGCTTTGGCATGGACAACGATCAAGGCGTGGAAGCGATTGTAGATGTCCGTAGTGCGGGGGAGGCTGTCCTCGAACCGGGCTTTGGCCAAAGCATAGCCCTTCCCCATCGCCAACGGAATGCGAGAGGCCAGCCGCATAGTGTAGGCGTCAATCACGAAAGTCGGAAAACCGAAGGCATAGAGGAGAATCGAATCGGCCGTCTCGGGGCCGACGCCACGGGTGGCAAGGAGCTCGGAGCGGAGCTTGTTCAGAGGTTCGGCTTGGACAGTTGTGACGCTGTAATCATAGCGGGCGAACCAGGCGGTTACGGCTTTCAGGTACTGGGCCTTCTGGTTGAAGAAGCCGGCCGGGCGGATGATGTCGGCGAGCTCTTCCAGGGGGAGTTGGGCGATGTGCTCGGGGGTGGGGGTACCGTCGAAGTTCGCCAGGGCTTTCTCGACATTCGTCCAGGCGGTGTTCTGGGTGAGGATCGCGCCGACGATGACCTCGTAGGGTGTGTCGGCCGGCCACCACTCGGGATCACCATAGTGGGCAAGGAGCGTCTCGTAGATTGTGTAGATCTCTGTTGTCATGGGTCTATGATAAGCGATTTTGCACAGGTTTGAATATGAACCTGTGCAAAGAGGGTGCCAAGAGGATGCATTTCCGGGTCACAAAAGAAGCTCGATAGGGTACAATATGTTTTATGAAAGACGAACTGTTCGACAACTTAATAGAAAGTCTTGATCAGGCTGAGGCTTACGCTCGAGGCAATGGAAAAGCCCGTTCGGTGGTCAGAACGTTTGAGGTCCCGAACTTTCGCGCTGCGGACATAGTTAGACTGCGGCAGAAGCTGAACTTGACACCTAGAGCACTTGCAAATGTCATCGGTGTATCGGTCCGAACTGTTAAAGCTTGGGAAGCCGGCGACAACCAACCAAGCGGCCCTTCTCAGAGAATGCTCTACATGATTGATAAAGACAAGTCAGTCTTGGATCTCTTGTTGGCTTAGATTTTTGCTCGGTGCCGCTTACCCGACTTGTTTCGCAATTTCGAAACGATGCTTATCCGGATTCAGCTTTTAATACTCAGAGTTCATTTGAATTAGATTTGCATAATCTGTTATAAGTACACTATGACAGAATTAGATGGCTTGAATAAAGTTCCACAAAATAAGAGTCACTGCTTTAGGCCATGAACCTCTACAGTGACTCTTCCAGTGAATGGTTTACTGCCTAAGTTTGGCTATCACCTAAACTCAATCTTATCTACAATCCCAGCCGGCACTGTTATACTTTGTCCCATTGTTGATTCATAGGTATGCGTTCCGATTGAAAACCCGTAAATTGTGAGTTCATCATCTTCCAGAACTCTCTGATTCACGATGGAAGGAAAGTAACTCACGAGAATAATTTGGTCATAGTCATCGTCAATCGCAAATCGCAAAGTGATCTCTCCATCCCCTTCAAGTAATTGAACAACCGTACCGGTAAAGGTAAACTTCCGACTAATATGCTCCTCTGGATTTCGAGCTAACTGACTAAAGGTAACCCCTGTGTTATAACCCTTCTTCTCTTCGGCTTCAGCCGCAGCTGCTGCATCCGCTGCAGCTTGCGCTTCCGCAGCTTTTTGTTCAGCAATCACCTTATCTGCTTCGATTCGTCTCGCCTCAGCTTCAGCAGCATCTAACTCTTCGAAAGGTTTCATCTTATCCTTATAGATCTTGAAATCAGCTCGTTCCTTGGCGAGATCAACTTTCAGTGATCCGATTTCCTCAGAGAGCTTCAGCTTCTCCTCCTCTTTAGTAGATATCTGAGCTTCTAAACTCTTCTTAGCTTTCTCAAGTTCTGAGATTTTGTTCGACATAGAATCATCTGCCTGTTCTTTCTCGGCCAAAGCTTGAGACAGACTTTCAATTTTTTGCTCTGCGGCTACTAATGCTTCTGTGTCTGCAAACGTCTCCGCTGGTGTCGGACTAGCACTGCTACAAGCAGTAGCTAGCATCATGGCGACTGCTATTACGAAACCTAATACCCTCTTACCCATACCCCTATCCTTTCTGTTGACATAATTCATTATATGTACTACTTCAGAAGATAGCACAAACATATCATAATTCATAGAGATAAGAGTCCAATTAAATGGATAGGTGGTTTTAAACTGCTGACAACTGCTTTTAAGCCAGAGTCCATTTAGGGCACTCAACTGAAAATCAGTAGAATGGGTCTCTGATTAACGATTTTGCACAGGTTTGAATATGAACCTGTGCAAAGAGGTTGGTGCCGCTTACCCGACGTGTTGCGCAATCTCGAAACGATGCCTATCCGGATCGAAGAAAGTGACCGTTCGCATGCCCCACGGCTGATCTTCCGGTGGCGCAAGGAATTCCACGCCCCGTTCAAGCAACTCCGCATAGGCTGCATCCACATCTTCCACCCAAATGGACAGCTCGAGCGGCACTTCACCGCGATCCGGATCGGT
>CAZJTS010000168.1:0-4786 GCA_964548975.1 uncultured Fastidiosipila sp. | reverse complement strand
TGCCGGTGCCTTTATTGCGGGAAATATCCAGAATATGATCCAGCAGATAGGCACTCCGGTGATTCGCACCGTAAGAGCGATATTCATAAGTGATCGGCTCTTCGATAATCGGCACCCAGAGCTCGGCAGACGGATCTTCCGGATCTTTTTCACGGAGGATCTTGACTGTGATTTCGCTGAGATAAGAGGAGAGCTCGCCTTGATTCCACTGCTCGAAGAGGTCCGCAATCTGCTCATTCGAGAGGTCATGGACGCGCAGATGATAGTAAAGATCTGCGATGATCTGCATATCCGCATATTCGATGGCGTTGTGAACCATCTTGACGTAATGGCCCGCGCCGTTTTCGCCCATGTAAGCACAGCACGGTTCGCCGTCCGGGGCTTTGGCCGCGATAGCCTCCAGGATAGGTGCGACTTCTTGGTAGGTTTCGAGGTCGCCACCGGGCATCAGAGCGGGGCCGAAACGGGCGCCGGATTCGCCGCCGGAAACGCCGACACCGAGATAGCGAAAGCCGGCTTCCTGGACTTCTTTGGAGCGACGTCGCGTATCACGATAGTAGGCATTGCCGCCGTCCATAATGATGTCACCGGGTGAGAGGAGAGGTAAAAGCTCCTGGATGACGGCATCCGTGCCGCTGCCGGCCTGGATCATCAGGAGGAGTTTGCGAGGTGTTTTCAGGCTGTCGATCAGCTCGGTTAAAGTTTCCGCAACGAGAAGGTTCTGCTCGGGGTTTTCTTCGGCAGCTTCGATGGATTTGGCCGTCGTGCGATTATAAACCGCCACCCTGTAGCCGTGATCGGCTATGTTCAAAGCAAGGTTCTTTCCCATGACCGCCATCCCGAGGACTGCGATATCGGCAACTGCTGTTCTGGACTCATTAGACATTGTGCACCTCTTTCCCTTATTGATAACTTAGATTCTATTCTATCTCAGATGCCCGCTCCGAGGCCTGGACAGGCGTTACATTCATGGCTCTGAGTCGCCGTTGGCGCGCTCTGGACAAACCGAGCAGGCGGAGCAGCCGCGGGCGATTGTAGCGATGGATCATGATGAAGGGCACCTGGATAAGGAAGCTCAGCAAGAAGACAAGCAGAAACATCCCCGGCGGATTCCAAAGGGCAAAAATAAGCGTAGTACAGATCGAACGCACATGGTGGCTCTCGCCCAGATTGATCTCCCTTACGAAGGCTTCTAAATACTCCGGGCTATGGGAGAGCAGGTGGGTCTTATCAAAATTATTGAGCGAATTGATGTTCGGCAGACGATCCTTCCAGCTGGTAATCCTGAAATGGCGTTCGTAGAAGCGCCCCTGATCCTCCCACTTATGCACCTGGAACCACTTGCGGGAAGGATCAGTCCAGCTCTTGGGGAGAAAATAGTCCACAACAATTCTCACTACCTGTATAAATGAGTAGATAAAGAAATTGATGAAGAAAAGTTCCCAGCTCGAGCTGACAGAGAAACGCATATAACCTCACTTGGGCAGTATTAATGTATTGTAGGCATTTTGCGGGTCAGTGACAAGGTAGGGGGGTGTGTTGCTGTGCTGCCGGGGTGCGGGGTGCCAAAGATTCCGATTATGCAAAGTTGGCTTTGCACTTCAGTAAAATTCGGCAAAAGCCAAATTTTACTGAAGTGCATGCGAAATCGATCTGGAAACACACACATTCTGTAAAAAGGCTCCGAAATATAGGAATTTCTGAAGTAAGCCACTGCATTCCGGGAAAATTCGGCTTTCCGATCTGACAACCATTCGGTTCAGATGTGCACAGGCCGCCCTCAGAGTCTCGATGCACACTAGGAAAATTCGGCCTCAAGGAGCCGATGGCAATCGAGCAGCTTATCGAGAACTAAGGCCTCTACAACCTGTTGCACTGGCTAATCCTGACAATCGAACAGCCTGTAGAGAGCCGGGGTCCCTACAACCTGCTGCACTGGCTAATCCTGACAGTCGAACAGCCTGTAGAGAGCCGGGGTCCCCACAACCTGTAGCACTGGCGAATCCTGACAGTCGAACAGCCTGTAGAGAGCCGGGGTCCCCACAACCTGCTGCACTGGCGAATCCTGACGGTCGAACAGCCTGTAGATAGCCGGGGTCCCCACAACCTGTAGCACTGGCGAATCCTGACAGCCGAACAGCCTGTAGAGAGCTCCACTCCTCACAGGCTGCTCGTTTGTCATCAGCAACACCAGCAACATCAGCAACTCACAGCAACACACAGCAACCTCTACGGTAATAAACCCACAATGAACGAAACGTGATAGAATGAGCACACTAAGAAAACGAGGTCCTTAGCCGTGGATTCCGAACTGGTTTCGATGATCGTCCCGATATATAACGTTGAGGCATATCTTAATAGGTGCCTCGATTCCATTGTGGCTCAGACGCACCGGCCGCTCCAGGTCATCCTGATCAATGATGGCTCGAAAGATGGCAGTCAGGCGATTGTGGATCGTTATGTGGCGAAGTGGCCTGAGCTTTTTACTTCCGTCTTGCAGGAGAATCAGGGCGTGGGAGCGGCCAGGAATCGGGGCGTGGCTTTGGCCGAAGGTGAGTGGATCTGCTTCATTGATTCGGATGACTATATCGAGCCGAACTATGTGAAGGGCATGTTGAAGATTGCGCTTCAGAAGGGGTCTGACATTGTGGTGTCGAATTTCTTTATGGAGTCGGCGAACGGCTTGAAGGTTCCGTTTCCCTTGATGACTTTGTATAGGAATCTTAGTGGCGAGAAGGCGGCAAAGGAGTCGCTGAACCTGCTGACGGTGCCGAATTTTATCTGGAATAAGCTTTATAGGACCCGCTTGTTCCGGGAGCATGAGATCAGTTTTCCGCAGATGCGCTATGAAGATGTGGCGGTGACGGCAGAACTTCTGCTCCATGCAAGGCTTGTTTCAGTGACACAAAAGCCTTACTATTACTACTGTCTCAGAAAAACCAGCATTGTTGGCGCTTTCAATGAGAGAAATGTTCAGGATTATCTGCAGGTCGTGAAATTGGTTGGAGATTTCCTGGTCCGGAAGGGGCTGATGCCCCGGTGGCGGAGTGCCTGGCATACGTTTCTGAGGCATGTCGGCGCACAGTTGAATGCGCAGATCATGTTTCAGATCAAAGGGATCAGAAGCATTGAGCGCCTGCGTCTCATCAGAGAGGTGAGATGTGAATTGCGCAAGATTAATAGGGAGGTGACTTCTGCCGAGTTAAGCGGGCCGAAGTCTGTACATAATAAATGATGTTTTGGATGATGCTCTGGCGGATAACCCAGATTGTTTTTGTATTTCTCGGGCTTTATGGCTTATATAATCTGATTGTAAGTAGCGGCATGTTCAAGTCTTATCGACCGGTTCCGGGCAGTGATACCCCGCAGCATCGATTTGCGTTGCTGATTTCGGCGAGGAACGAGGACCGCGTGATCAGTAATCTTGTGTCATCACTGCGGCAATTGGATTATCCCGATGAGCTTTATGAGGTGTTCGTCATCGCAGATAACTGTACGGATCGGACGGCTGAGGTGGCCCGGGAGGCCGGCGCTATCGTGTATGAACGCTTTGATCAGACGAGGCGATCCAAGGGCTTCGCGCTGAACTGGTTTTTTAAGCGTTTTTTCCGTGATTTTCCGGATCGTTTCGATACCTGTATTATTTTTGATGCAGATAATGTGGTGCCGAAGGAGTATTTGAATCTCATCAACCGGAAACTGAATACGGGTTACCGGGTTTTGGCCAGTTATCGTATCAGCAAGAATCCAGAGGATAGCGTGATCGCCGGCTGCAACAGTCTGTTCTGGTTCCTGCAGCACAGAGTGCACGATCACCCGAGGGCTGTTTACGACCTGAGTCTCCTCACGACCGGCGGGACGGGGCTGGTGTTCGATCTTTCGCTGATCAGAGAGTCGGGTTGGTACACGACGTCGATCACTGAGGATAATGAGTTTGTGATGGATCAGATTTTGAAGGGGGCCAAAGTCGGGTATGCGCATACGGCTTACGTTTATGACGAATCCCCGGTGACCTTCGAGCAGACCTATAAGCAGCAGTGCCGTTGGAAGCTCGGTACGAAGGAGCTTTTTGAGGACAAGACCCCGCTTTTGGCCAAAGAAGTGCTCAAGGGGAAATGGCGACTGCTTGATCCCTTCCTCTTCTCTCTGGGTTTTCCCTTCATGGTGATTGCGCCGATCAACTGGCTGCTGTCCCTGATCAGCCGTCTGATGCTCACGAGTGATTTGCAGGGGATGTTGCTGTCCCTAATTCCGGCATCAGTGATCGGCTATCTGATCTTCGTGGGCTTTATTGTCGTGGTGACCCGGGCTGAGAAACAGCGTTGGAAGGGGCAGTGGAAGGCGTTCCTGGCGTTCCCGCTCTATGTGACGTTTACTACTTTGCTGAGCTATCATGCGCTGTTCAATCGGCAAGGGGAGTGGCATCCGATTCGCCATACGGACTCGAAGAGCATCGATCAGGTCGAGAAAGTTATGGTTTCGAGACAAGAAGATTAAATTGTCCTTAGGGCGTCGACTGTGCTCGTTTTTTGCATGTGTAATCAGTAAAATGGAACAGGGCTGATCTCCCGGGGGGAGGATTGGGCCGGGAGGTTTCATGTTCAGGAAGATTTATCAGCGCTTCAGCTGGTTTATGCGTTATTACAGGCGGGAATATATCATCGCCTTTTTCTTTATTGTTGTCAGTTATGCCTTGAATCTTGTGCCGCCCTTCATGGTCGGCTACCTCGCGGATCGGATTATGGACGGTAACGAGACCATGCAGAGCTTCCTGCGTTTGTTGGGG
>CAZJTS010000167.1:0-4824 GCA_964548975.1 uncultured Fastidiosipila sp. | reverse complement strand
ACAGATACCATTACACAAAAATGACACTAAATAGACGGACTTTTTCAGTGGCCTCTAAATGGAATGGGTATAGAATCTGCTGTTGAGATGCAGCGAGAAGCGTTCGAGCTTTATAAGGTTCGATAAGCAGCGTAGCTGGTCTTTACGGGACACATGGCGTCTTTAGAAGCATCTAGAGACGCCTATTCATTAGATTGGAAAGATTGGGACTTTTATGCGCAAGATAATTTCATTGAATGGTAAATGGCAATATGGAGAGTGCGTTCTTTCGGGTGAAGACAAGGCGAAAGTCGCGTCCTGGCAGGAAGTCACGGTACCCCATGTCTGGAATCTAGAGAATGCGAGTCAGATGGCTCCACGGATGTACCAATGTGTTCTACCTAAATTATCAATCGACACGGAACAGAGCGTATATCTGGAATTTGGAGCCGTCGGCGGAGTATGTCGAGTCTGGCTAAATGACACATTTATCGGGGAACATCGTGGCGGTTATTCTCGCTTCCGCTTTGCAATTACGGAGGCTTTACTCTCTGAGGAAAATACGTTAAGTGTGCTGGCAGATAATACGCGGTATCCTGATCTTATTCCTCTCGGTGGCGATTTTAATAACTATGGTGGAATTTATCGTGATGTCAAGCTGATCGTTACAGAATCGAGTCATTTTGATCTGCTGTATTACGGTACGGTGGGATTGACCGTGGAAGCTGAGGCTAGTGGCAAGTTGAAGCTATCCTCAAGGATAACGAACTCGGCTGAGAATCTTGAAGTAGAATATCTGATTGCTCAAGATTCTGATTCTGATAAAGTCGTAGCCAACAAACGGGTATCGACTACGGACTCCGAGACAGAAATCATCATTGAGAATCCTATTTTATGGGACGGACTGAGTAAACCCGCAATGTATCGCTGTACAGCCAGATTGTTTCGGAAAACGGAATGTATAGATGAGGTGTCTTTGCAATTCGGCTTCAGGTCCATTTCCATGACGCCGGAGCAAGGTCTCATGTTCAATGAGAAACCTGTTCTGATCTGTGGTGTTGCTAAGCATCAGGATTTTGAAGGGGCTGGAAGTGCTACAACGGTACAACAATTGGATACGGATATGGCATTGATCCGTGAGATCGGCGCTAACTCCGTTCGGCTTTCTCACTATCAGCATCCAGACTATTTTTATGATCTTTGTGATCGGGAAGGACTCCTTGTCTGGGCAGAGATTCCAATGCTAGAGATGCCCGATGGAAATGATGCTGTTATGGAAAATGCGAAGCAGCAGCTGACGGAACTCATTCTTCAATGCGCTCATCATCCGAGTATTTACTGCTGGGGAATCCAAAATGAGATCGCCATCTTCGGAGAAAGTCTTGAAATGTACAAGAAGACGGCTGAACTAAATGCTCTCGCGAAGAGCCTTGATCCTACACGTCTCACTGCAAGTGCGAATCTCTACGTTGTAAACAACAGAAGTCAACTAAATTACATTACCGATTTCGTCGGCTACAATGTCTATTTCGGCTGGTATTACGATGAAATGGAAGGCTATGATACGTTCTTTGATAACTTTCATACCGATAACCCTCAAATCCCTCTAGGCCTTTCAGAATACGGTGTCGATAGCTCTGTAACCTTACACTCCGATGCGCCTAAGAGGAAAGATTATTCGGAGGAGTTTCAGGCCTTGTTTCATGAAATTGTCTACCCCAAAGTACGTGAAAGAAAATGGTTATGGGGCAGTTATGTTTGGAATATGTTTGATTTTGGCAGCGCGATTCGAGAGGAAGGCGGAACGAAGGGCAAAAATTGTAAAGGACTCGTTACCTTCGACAGGAAGATCAAGAAAGACGCCTTTTACTATTACAAAGCCTGGTGGAGTTCGGAGCCTTTTGTATATTTAGGCAGCCGAAGATTCGTAAATCGCCATACAGAAAAGATTACGGTTACCATATATTCGAATCAACCAACGGTCGAATTGTACGTGAATGATCAATTCTACGGTGCGGTTTCGAGTGACAAAGTGTTCCGATTCTCGGATGTGCCGCTACAAGCTGGGAAAAATTTTCTGCGGGTTCAAGCTGGTAAATGCACGGATGAATGTACGTTCAATCGGGTTGAGAACCCGGATCCAAGCTATGTCTTTGTCGACCCAAACCCTGAAATTAACGTTAAGAACTGGTTTACCCTTGAAACAAGTGAGGAAGATCTATTTCCGAAAGATCGATTCTCCATAATGGATACAATGGGCGACCTAATGGCTTCACCTGAAGCCTGGAAGATATTGGAGAAAGCAGTGCCCAGAATCACAGGGCATCCCCGTGCAACATCGATGCCGGGGATGACACTTTTCCGTATTATCAATCGGACAAGTGGTGCGTATGAAGAGGCATTCATTAAAGAACTGAACCGTAAGCTGAACACAGTAAAGAAATAAGTATAGAAATAGAAAGTAGGTCTCCTGGATCACCATTACTTGTTCGGACGCATTTTATACGGGACAGTGCTGGAGATCAGGGACCTCTTCTGCTTCGCCTAAACTGTGCATAATCGTTGCTAGCGGATCCAGCCCTTCTTATACATGAATCTGGCGGCGGCGACTGTCACGATAACACTGACCGGAATCAGGACGCTTACGGCGCCGGAGAGTGAAGGTTCGATCAGGAAAATGGTAAGCATCAGGACGACGGGTGCCACAGCAATCTGCCAGTTCTTCGCCAGGAAAACGATGGCCAGTCCGCCGAATAAGGCGGGCAGAACATTGGCGAACGCCGGGGCGAGCGCCGGGGACTCCAGAATCGGACTGAGGACATTCAACAGGACTATGCCTAGGACCAGGATCACGGTAGTGACGATTGAGCTGACTGCGATGGCTATGGTCGAGATCAATTCACCTTCTTCGGTGTTGGGTTCGACTTTGGCAATCTGCATCGCCCGGAGCGCGGCAGGAACTTTCATGGCGGTGAGGTTGCCGGTCACGAATCCCAGATAGGAACCTCCTGAGCCTAGCATGGGACTGAAGGTAAAGGCCTCGATGATGCCGACTGTCCAGAAAACGGGTGCGACAGCCAAGAGTCCTCGGCCGATGATGCGCGCATCCGGCCAGACCCCGAAGATGACGGAAGTCAGCAGCGGATAGGAACAGAAGGCAAGAATTGCCAGTATGAGGGACACGCGGCCCCAGGTGTGGATCTTCTCGGGATATTGTGCAATCGTCGGTTGCTTGTTCATACAGGTCAGCCTCCAATCCATTGGGTGAGCGGGATGGCAAAGGCCATGCCGCCCAGCATACTGAGGGGCATCGCATAGTTTTCGAGCCAATTCCATTTGAGTAATTTGATTGCTGCGCCGCAGAGAAGCATGAGGAAAGCAGAGAAGAGCATGACAAAGACCGGTATCCAGCCCGGCAAGCCTGTACGGATGTCCGCAAATACCATACCCAGGAATGTGGCAATCATGCCGACGAAGAGGCAGTCCATCAGAATGGTACTCCAGCGTTTGTCTTTGCTCGCGAGTTTCTTTAGGCTCGTGTTCATATTTTTTTGGAAGAATAAAATCACCAGGATACCGGACATGATTCCCAGGGTCATGACCCAGGCAATGGCGACATAGGTGGCACCGTCCGTGAGTGGCTGATCCATTGGCAGACTGAGCAGTTTGGCAACGGATGCTACTGCAGGCAGTTCATAGGTCAAAGCGCCAAGCACAGACAAGCGCAGCCAGGGGAGGGGCAAGCCTAACAAGCGTGACAGACTGATCAGGCCAAGCAAGACTCCGATAGCCGGAGCGATGGTGAACAGTCCGCTTCCGACGGCCACGCCTCGGAGTGTCTGGGTGCTGATGTTGAGTTCGCGGGCGCGCCGCCAGGCTTTGGCCAGGAAGAAGAACGCCTGCCCCAGGACATAGGCGATGACTACACCGGCGAGTACGAACAGGATTGGGTGGTTGATGTTGAATTCCATGTTTACCCCTCACTCTCTGGATGATTGCAGATTCTGCATAAATTCCCGATAGAATTGGATCATGCTGTGGAAGTTCTCGTGACTGATTCGCTCATTGCGACCGTGCATAGTGTCGAGCTCCTCTCCGGACAAGCGGCTTGGCAGGAAGCGGTAGGCATTGTCGGCCACGGAGTCGTAGTAGCGGCAGTCGGTGCCGCCCACCATCAGATACGGCAAGGCAACAGCGTCGGGAAAGACTCGGGCGATCGTCTGGCGGATGTGCTCCATGCCTTCACCGTCGACAGCTGAAATAGCAGTCGGCTCATTGACCATAATCTCTTCGATCTCATACTTGTGACCGAAACCGGCCAGATAGGCGCGGATGTTCTCGACGGTCTCGCCCTGAAGAATCCGAATATTCGCTACGCAGGAGGCTGTCCGCGGCAAGACATTGTGACCGCTGCCGCCTTCGGTCATCGTGAAGGCGATGGTCGTGCGCAGCATTGCCGCAGTCTGCTTATTCTTCAGGAGAATCTGCTTGATCAGCGGGGAGAAGAGCCTGGGTTTCTGCATCGCGAGCTGCTCGGCTCCTCGCTTGTGGGGGGCCAAAGCGAGCAAGGTCTGCTCAAGTGTCTCGGTCAGCCGGGCGCGGGGAGGGTGCCGCTCAACATCATGGATAAAGGCAGCCATTTTGCCCACAGCGGTCGAAGCAGGCGGGGAGGAAGCGTGTCCTTCTTCACCGCGGAAGAGGAAACGGAAGCTGTTGTTGCCTTTTTCGGCAATCCCGATGACAGCCAGTGCTTGGGCTATCCCCATCATTTTGCCTTCGGCTACCGCACCACCTTCGTCCAGCACATAACGGAAACGAATCCCCTGTTCATGGAAGAAGGCGCTG
>CAZJTS010000166.1:0-4829 GCA_964548975.1 uncultured Fastidiosipila sp. | reverse complement strand
CTACTCAGCGGGCAGTCGAACATGCAGCTTACGGTCAGTCGTACCCTGGCCAAAATCCCGCCCCGCTTCGCCGCTCTTGAAGAACCGCGTATCCGCGAGTACCGTATCGCCATTCAACCTAGCTTTGACACCGAGAATCTCGAGTTGCCGGGCGACGTTTGCTGGCAGCGACTGGATCCAACCGCCTTGCCGGACATGAGCGCTGGGTGTGGCCTTCGCCGAACGATATCTCGCAAGCGCCGATGTGCCAGTCGGCTTGATCAATTGCGCAGTTGGCGGCACGCCTGTCGAATCCTGGCTGCCTCACGAAGATCTGGCGGATGCGCCACACCTGCTCGAAGACTTTACTCTGAATAGTCATCCGGCCACGCGCGCCGCGGTCGACTGCGATTATGCCGCCACGCAAAGCAAATGGCTTCAGGAAACACTTCGCCAGGACGTGTTCGTTCCAGGACTGTGTGACGAGGCGATCGCTGCCCTCCCCTGGACCCTCCTTACCATGCCGCGCCTCTTTAGCGGGACAGCCTTCGAGAAACAGCAGGGTGTCTACTGGCTTCGTATCCGCTTTCACCTAGCAGCGGAGGATTTGGCCAAAATCCGCAGTCTGGACTCACTGCGCCTGGAACTCGGCACACTCTACCACGCCGACGAAACGTACTTGAATGGGGTCAAAGTCGGCGAAACCGGCTACCAGTACCCCCCGCGTCTCTATTCCGTTGCGCCTGGCCAGCTGCGCGGAGGCAGCAACGAGGTCCTGATCCGTCTGACCGTCTTCCGCAACAATGGCGGGGCTGCCCCCGGTAAATTCTATGGCTTATCCAGTCCCGATTGGCAGCTGGCCTTCAGCGAAAACTGGCAAATTCTGCGCACCGCCGCCATGCCCCCGCTCGCCATGCCGCGCTTCTGGGATCGCTTGGCCGGTACAAATTATTACGCCTACATCCAGCCTCTCAAGGGGTTGCCTTTGGCCGGAATCTTGTGGTATCAGGGAGAGTCCAATGATGCCGACCCCGGCCCTTACGCAGAACGTTTCAAACGTCTGATCCGCCGTTTTCGCAGCGACTTCGGGGCACAGCTGCCGTTTCTATTCGTGCAGCTGACGCGTTTCGAAGATCCTGAGTGTGTGATCGTCCCGAACAGCTGGGCGCAGCTGCGCGAGGCGCAGCGTCAGGCGCTTGTCTTGCCTGACACCGCGATGATCGTGTCCTTGGATGTCGGTGAGTGGAATGATTTGCACCCGCAGGATAAATGGGCCCTCGGCAGACGGGCGGCCCTGGCAGCGCGGGCGCTGGTCCTGGACGAACAACTCGAATATTCAGGCCCTTGTTTTAAGAGTGTGCGGCGAAGCAGCGACGATCGCCTGCAGCTCACTTTCAGTCATTGCAACGGCTCTCTGCAAGCCCAAGGTGATTTGCGGGATGCTTTCTGTTTTGTCGGAAGCACAGTTGCTGCACCTCTCACCGTCGAAGTCGCCGGTGATTCTCTCATACTCGAATTGCCACAAGGTGAATTTAGCGAGTTGCGCTTTCTCTATGTGAACAACCCGCCTGAAGTCTACCTGTACAACGATGCCAGCTTGCCGGCCTCACCCTTCGTGATCAAGTTGTAAGTGCTGGGATCTGGGGGGCTTGGGCGTGCTGTTCACCTGGTCTGTAGCGGCAGGAAAGCAGCAGAAGTCCCGTTCATGAGTGGCGTTGGCCCTCGACTGCAAACACGTGTGGTGTTTGTACCACACGTATACACAATCGAGGACTCGCAAAGCCCAGGATGGAATCTTCCACGCACCTTATTTCGCGAAGCTCTGCAGCAATTCGATGCGACACTTGAGCTGCTCTTGCACATCGAGATAGACGTACTTGCCGCTGCCGTCACCGTAATTCCCTTCCTGCTCGACCACAGCCCCGAATTCCTCCTGCAGGCGTCTGACAGCTTCATCAGCGTCCTCTACTTGGAAGGCGATGTGGTGCACGCCTTCGCCGTATTTGTCCAGGTGGTCACGCCAGACCGAGGGCTTGTCATTTGGCTGGATCAGTTCGAGCTGCACACCGTCGCTGAGCTGGAAGAAAGCCAGGTCGGCTGCAGCTTCCGGAGCCGGCTCCCCATACACTCGCGTCCGGGTCATTGCATAGTCGCCGCCGGGGCGGGTTTCTGGTGCTGCACAGTCGAACAAAAGAGCGTAGGCGGCTTTGGCCGCCTCGATGTCATGTACGACGAAGCCAATCTGCGCGAACTTGCTGTTGTCTAGAATTTTGCGTGTGTCCATACGTTCTCCTTTATTCTGTACGATGTATGTTATGGCAAGAGGTCTGCCGCGCGCAAACGGGCCCGGACGTAGGCCAGACTGTCCAGGTACTCGCGGTCAGTATCCAGATGCTCAATAATTACAGGCATCTGGGGATCCACCTGATTGATCAGACTGATGTATTTTTCGAGATTAAGTGTACCCTGACCACAGGCGGTCTCGACCAGCTGGAAGGTATATTCTTCACGCAAGTACACATCTTTGAGATGACAGCTGCTGGTGTATGGCCCGAGTTTGGCCAGACATTCTTCCATAAATTCATCGAGGAAAAAATAGCGTCGGGGCGTGTTTACCACATTGACAAGGTCGAGGTGGACTGCGAAGGCTTCGCGGTCTACGGCTTGTACGAGAGCAAGATACTCATCCGGGCCGCTGGGGAACATCCAGGGCATCGGTTCGATAGTAAATTTCGTTCGCTGAGGTCGGACCGTATCGATGATGTGTTGAATCGCCAGAACCGTCTCATCCCACGTCTTCTGCGAGAAGTTCTCACGACAGCCGCCGTCCCAGCGCGCCGCGGCCATTGTACCCGCGACATTTACGCAACATTTCGCCCCCAGCTCATCCGCCAGACGCAGCTGGCCGATTGCGCGCTCCCGGGCGGCTCGTCGCTCGTGCAAGTCAGCTGCCAGTACATTTCGCCAGATTCCGACTTCCGCGATCACAAGCCCTTGCTGATCGGCAGCATCGGCATATTCTGCGATCAAGCTGTCCGGCGCCGTATAGTCCAGCGGAAACACAACCGAGCCGCAGCCCAGCGCTTTCATCTGTTCCGCCCATTGCTGCGGCGACTCATGAGCTAGAGGAGAGGATAGTCCAAGTAGCTTGTCTCTGTCCCTTCTACATGGTTTCAGCCTGCTGTTACGGCCCGGAAGTTTCGGAGCACAGCGGCAGCGTCTTCACGTTCAATCGGCACAAATACTTCCACACTGATGCGACCCTTGTAGTCAATCTCATCCAGAATTTGGACCAGCGGCTCCAGTTCCGACTCAGTAAGTGCCATTTGCCTGTCTATTGTCGCAATGTGTACGTGATCGATCGGCGCCACACGCTTGAGATCTTCCAGCGCTTCGTGGTCCTTCATAATGTGATAGAGGTCACCCATCAGGCCAAAATTGGGCCAGTCGACAGCAGCCGCCAGGGCAGCCCCTTCGCCCAGCGAATTGATCATGTTCGTCTCCAGTCGGTTCAACGGCTCAATGACCACCTTGATCCCATGCGGAGCTGCGAGATCCGCAAAAAGACGACAGAGTTCGATCATTCGGCCAAAGGCTTCCTTGTATGTCATATCGTCGTCAAAACGGCGACTGGCCCCGCTGCCAAAGACTACCAGTTCCACACCGAGCATCTCCATGCGAGCAAGCGTGCGTTCGATATGTGCCTCGATGGCAGCCATATCCCGGTCCCTAGTCAGCAAGCGCATGCTGCCCGCAAAAAAAATGCAGCAGGTTTTGACCGGAATATTGTACGAGCGATACGCAGCCAGCGCCGTCGCGAAATCTTCTTCTGACAACTCCGCAATCGAGTTCGCAAATACTTCAATATGATCAAAGCCCAGCTCGTCGAGCATGGCGATGTCTTTCAGTCCGGCGCAAACGCCAAGATTCCAATGCATTGTGTAGTTCCTCCTTATTCTGTAAACCCTCTATATAGTCGAAGATCTCATACCGTCATGGCAGAGATCTTCAACAGTACATTAAAAGGATAACAGATATCTTTGTAGGCCGAGCTATCAGCCCTTGATTCCTGTCGATGCGATGCCCTCAACAAAGTACCTCTGCAAGAAAATAAAGAGCAAAAGCACAGGTACGAGTGCCACCGCAGCCGCAGCCATAATCTGCGCGTAATTCGATGAATACTGCGTGTTGAACATTCGCAGCATGAGCTGAACCGTTTTCTTGCTTCTGGACGACAGATAAATCAAAGGTCCCATGAAATCATTCCACTCAAATACGAAAGACGTGATGCTGAGGGTTGCAATCGCGGGTTTCGAGAGCGGAAGCATGATGCGGAACCAAATCCCATATTCGCTCAGTCCGTCGATACGTGCTGCTTCAAGAAGTTCCGTCGGGATGCTCAGGAAAAACTGACGCATCAGGAAAACACCGAAAGCCGTAAAAGCATGCATAAGAATCAAGCCCAAATGACTGTTCGTCAGCTTGAAGATCGTCATCATCTGGTACTGCGGCACCATGTAGACCTGCCACGGTACACTGATCGTCATAACATAGAGCATGAAGATCGTATCCCTGCCCTTGAACTCAAGTTTGGCAAAAGCATAGGCCGCGAAACTCGAAGTCAACAACTGCAGTATGGTCGTGAAGAAAGTCAGTTTCGCTGTATTCGCGAAGCCGGTCATGAGCGGAACTTTGGTCCAAATAAGATTGTAATTGTTCCATTGCGGATCGACAGGGATCCACTGGATCGGGAAGGCAAATACATCTTTCTCCAGCTTGAGCGATGCTGAAATCATCCAGACAAAGGGAATCAGCATCATGATCGCTACCAGAATCAGAAGGGCGTATAA
>CAZJTS010000165.1:0-4846 GCA_964548975.1 uncultured Fastidiosipila sp. | reverse complement strand
GACCAACTCCTCAGTCTTATGGCGGAACGCGTCATGAACTTGCGTGGCAGTCTCGATCGTCAGGCGCTGATTCCCATGTACGAAATCCTGAATCAGACCCTGCTCGAATTATCGAAAACCGATAGTGACAAACTCGCGATCGACTCCGGCTTCCCATCCTTGAATCGACTGCTGGGTAAGCTCAGACGTCAGACACTGAATATCGTAGCGGCCAGGCCCGCGATGGGTAAGTCCGCGTTCGCCCTGAACATTGCTCTGAATGTTGCGCTCAAACGTAATGTCGTCGCCATTTTCAGTCTGGAGATGTCGCAGAGCGAAGTGGGCCTTCGTTTCCTAAGTTCCGCTTCTACAGTCAAGTCCCAAGAGATCAAGCAATTTCTGGCGCAGAACAATATGAAGCAACTGACTACCGCAATCCAGGCCTTGGTTGAGAGTCAGCTCTATATCGACGATTCTGCTTCAACTACCCCGGCCGATATCCGGGCCAAATGTCAGCGCTTATTCGCTGAAAAAGGGCGACTGGACCTCGTCGTCATTGACTACCTCCAATTGATGGGAGCAGACGGCCGTCCACAGAATCGTCAGCAGGAAATTTCCGAAATATCGCGTGCGCTCAAGATTTTGGCCAAAGACCTGAACGTCCCGGTAATCGCACTGTCGCAGCTGAGCCGTAATGTTGAGAGCAGGGAAAATAAGCGTCCGATGCTCTCGGATCTACGAGAATCCGGCTCTATCGAACAGGATGCGGATGCGGTCATGTTCCTCTACCGCGATGCCTACTACAATTCCGAAGGCCCGCCGACCAGCCCGGAAGAAGCTGAACTCATAATCGCGAAAAACCGCTCCGGTGAAACGGGTACCATCAAACTCAACTGGTTCGGTAATATCACGACATTCCGCGAGCAGGACTATTACGGCGGCAGAGAAGCACCTCCCGAAACCTCCTATGATCCGGCCGAACAGGTGGGAGACGACTTCCTACCTTTCTGAAAAGAGCAGTAATTGAAAAGCGATCATTCCGTTATCAAGACATTTCAGAGCACCATGCTCCGAGAGAAGCTGTTGCCCCTGCCCGGTGGTGCGATCGTTGTAGCACTTTCGGGCGGCATGGACTCGGTTTGCCTACTCCGGCTGGCCCTGGACTTTCAAGCACGGGAGGACTTCACCCTATACTGTCACCATCAACAGCACCGGATCCGTGCTGCAGAAGCAGAGACGGATATTCACTTTTGTGAGGCGCTGTGCCGTGAACTGGGTGTCAAACTTTTCGTCTCAGATGATGATGTTCCACGGATTGCTCGGGAAGAGGGCAGTTCGCTCGAGAATACAGCCCGCAATGTCCGTTATCGAAACTGGGCACAGTTGATCAGCGAACTCGAAGGGGCTCATTCAGAAGTCCTTCTGGCAACCGCCCATCACATGGATGATCAGGCAGAGACCGTGCTCCTACATCTGGAACGCGGGACCGGTTTGCGCGGGCTCTCGGGCATGCCCTATAGAAGAGGGTCCATTATCAGACCCTTGCTGGATCTGAGCCAAACGGAGCTTCGACAGTGGGCTGTTTCAATCGGACTCGAGTGGCGGGAGGACAGCACCAATGCTGACATCAACTACCGGCGAAACTTCCTCCGTCATGAGATTATTCCCCGTTGGCAAACTCAGGCAGATCCGGGCTTAGTCTCGCGCATCAGCCGGAGTGCCCGACATCTGAGAGCGATCGACAAGTGGCTGGATTCGCTGATTCCAGACAAGTTAACCAAGCTGAGACGTTGGCCCGCCGAGGACTGGTATGATCCCCACCGGGCCTATTACGACACGCATCGCTTCAATCAAGCACCGGAAGCCCTCAAGCCACTTATCCTCATAGAGGCCGCAGAAGTTGCCGGTCTGACCAAAGACCTTGGTGAGGTACATTTAGCGTCTTTGCTAGAACCCTTGAGTGAGCCCCAGGGAGAGAAGCAGGTTCACTTGCCGCATGGCTTTCGCTTCTTCGTAAATCCGGATCTCTTCTGGTTCGAACGAGCTCAAGAAGCGCACTCGACACTGCCGATCACGGATAGCTTGAGTAGCTACTCACCCTGCAATGTGCTGCCCGGTACCTGGAAATGCCGATTAGTACCTTCGAGCTCAGGCATCCCTAATGAAAAGCTGAACCAAGCCGTCCTCCGGACCTACCGGGAAGGGGATTATGTGCATCTCAAGGGGCGCAAGATCCTCCTGAAAGAGTGGTTCCGTCTGTTCCGCTTTCCTTTGGGTTATCGGCAGAAGGTCTGGCTTTTGGCCAAAGAACAGGAGATCCTCATGATCGGCCGCCTGGCGATGCCAATTGTAAGTAATTATCAATCTGTGAATAAGTCGACAAAGGACAGTAAAACTACTGAACGAAGTAGGCTCGTGTGGTATAATTCCCGCATTATCAGCAAGACATAGGAGTATATATGGCCTTACGTGCAAGTGAAGTAATGATCTCACGCCAAGAGATAGAAGAAATGTGTCAGAGACTCGGAGCGGAGATTACGCGAGACTATCAGGGCAAGGAAATTCTGCTCATCGCTGTTTTGCGCGGCGCTTTCGTGTTTATGGCGGACCTGATCCGCTGCATCGATCTGCCGTGCGGCGTCGATTTCATGAAAGTGTCGAGTTACAACGCAGGTACAGAGACTTCCGGTGAAGTGAGGATTGTCCAGGATCTCGATGAGAGTATCTCCGGACGACATGTCATTATCGTGGAAGATATTATTGACTCCGGTTTGACCTTATATAAACTCCGTCAGGTCCTCCAGACCAGAAACCCCAAGAGCCTGGCGATCTGCACCGCGTTCGATAAGCCGGATCGCAGACGAGTCGATATCACGGTGGATTACATCGGTAAACAGATCCCGGATGAATTCATTGTCGGTTACGGGCTGGACTACGCAGGGAGATACCGCAATTTGCCGGATGTCTGCCTGGTGAAAGAAGATAATTTGCCGGAAACTCCGGTAGAAGATACTGGCGATAACTAGAAGGAGAATTAATGAGCACTAAACAACGAAGACCCGGAGGGCTGTCATTTTATATCATACTTTTGGTGGTAGTGATATTTGTCGCCCTTTTCTTCAATCGCAATAATACAGGTCCGGATCTGAGCTATTCTGAAATCATGCAACAGATCCATGTCGGCAATGTCGAAGAAGCCAAAGTTTCCGGGAACACCCTGGAAGTGGCTTTCAAAAACCCGGTCAAGGGCGGCTCAGCTGCCATCAAGCAGATTTCTCCTTACTGGATGGGTGATCTGCTCGATGAGCTGAAAGTAGCCGAACAGTCAACCGATCTGAAGTTCGATTATACGGAGCCGGTGGATTTCAGCATGTGGCTGAATCTGGTCATGCTGATACTCATGTTCGGGGCGATGGCCTTCTTCATCTGGATGATGGTGTCGCGTCAAGGCGGTGAGGGCAAAGGCGCCATGAACTTTGGCCGCAGCCGTGCGAGAATCGCAGATCCGTCGAAAAATACGATTACATTCAAGGATGTTGCGGGTGCCGATGAAGAGAAAGAGGAACTACAGGAAGTCGTTGAGTTCCTGAAGAATCCTCAGAAATACGAGAAGCTCGGCGCGAGAATCCCGCGCGGTATCCTTCTGGTCGGGCCTCCGGGAACAGGTAAGACGCTTTTGGCCAAAGCCGTCGCCGGCGAAGCTGGCGTGCCTTTCTATTCCATCAGCGGCTCCGACTTCGTCGAAATGTATGTCGGTGTCGGTGCCTCGCGTGTGCGTGACCTCTTTGCTACAGCAAAGAAACATGCCCCCTCGATTATCTTCATCGATGAAATAGATGCCGTGGGTCGTCAGCGTGGCACAGGCCTCGGCGGTTCTCACGACGAGCGTGAACAGACCCTGAATCAGTTGCTGGTTGAGATGGACGGTTTCGGTCCTAACGAAGAAGCGATCATTGTCGCTGCTACGAACCGCGCGGACATCCTGGATCCGGCCTTGCTTAGACCGGGTCGTTTCGACCGTCGGATAATGGTTCAGCGCCCCGACATCAAGGGCAGAGCCGAAATCTTGCGTGTACATGCCAGGAATAAACCGCTCGATCCCGATGTTGATATGCATGAAATCGCTCGCGCAACGCCCGGCTTCACCGGTGCGGACCTGGCTAACCTCTTGAATGAGGCGGCTCTTATGGCTGCCCGGGCCGGTCAGAAATCCATCAACTATGAGGATATTTCGGAATCCATCTTCAAGGTTATGCTCGGCCCTGAGAAGAAGAGCCGCGTCATCAGTGACCACGAACGTGTCCTGACCGCATATCATGAAGCCGGTCACGCGCTGGTTTTACGTACTGTCTCACAGACGGATCGAGTAGAGCGTGTATCGATCATCCCTGCGGGTGGTGCCGGTGGCTATACCGCCTACAAACCCCACGAAGATGTGTATTTTGCGACCCAGTCGCAGCTCATCTCCAATATCGAAGTGGCGCTCGCCGGACGGGCTGCAGAAGAAATCAAGTTCGGTGAGATCAGTACAGGCGCATCCGGAGACTTGGACAGCCTGAACGCTATCGCGCGCGATATGGTCGTGAAGTACGGCATGAGCGATACGATGCCGAACCTGGTCTTCGGTACGAGCGGCGGCGACGAAGTCTTCCTCGGCAGAGATTACGGGCACGTCAAGAATTACTCTGATGAGGTGGCCAAAAGAATCGACGCAGAGGTGGCCCGCATTGTCACCGATGCCTATGAACATGTCAAGCACATTCTGAACTCCAAGATCGATGCTCTGAACGCAATCGCTGAGGCGCTCTTACAAACAGAGAAGATCGAAGGCGAAGTTTTCGAACGCCTCTATATGGAGCACACTACA
>CAZJTS010000164.1:1076-4859 GCA_964548975.1 uncultured Fastidiosipila sp. | reverse complement strand
CTTCTGAACGGTGACGAAGGCCCAAGCGACGCCGGTGGATCCGGAGGAGCCCTAGCAGGTGGCCAAAGTCGTAGAAGTGCTGGGCTTGAAAGTCGTAGTGGTCACTTCGGTGACCCGTGATGACCTGGCGGATGGTGGGGCGGAACACTTTGCCGAAGTGATTAGGGAGATCCAGAAGCTCGATCCTACGCCCATTATTGAGGTCCTGATTCCGGATCTGCAGGGGGATGAGCAGGCGCTCGAGACGGTCATCGCCGCAAAGCCG
This sequence comes from uncultured Fastidiosipila sp., assembly GCA_964548975.1. Lineage (GTDB taxonomy): Bacteria > Bacillota > Clostridia > Saccharofermentanales > Fastidiosipilaceae > JAAYZH01. The sequence goes on along the minus strand of CAZJTS010000164.1, from coordinate 4,594 downwards.
ACGGTGATTAATCACAACATAGAAACAGTGCCGCGCCTTTACGACGAAGTGAGGCCGATGGCGATTTACGAACGATCTCTCGAGCTGATCAGCCGGGTGAAGCGGAAGGCGCCGGAGATCTTTACGAAGTCTGGCCTGATGGTGGGCCTGGGCGAGGAGAAGGCTGAAGTACTCCAAACGCTGGGCGACCTCCGCGACGCCGGCTGCGATATGCTGACGATCGGCCAGTATTTGGCGCCGAGCAAAAACCATCATCCGGTGATTCGGTACGTGACGCCGGAAGAATTTGCGGAGTACAAGAAGGAGGCGGAGGCCATGGGTTTCCTGATGGTCTCCAGTGGGCCTCTGGTCAGAAGTTCCTATATGGCCGAAGAGACGTTCGGGAGGATTGAGGCTTGATTTTTCTGGATGGGAACTCCCTGGATGCGAGTTTTTGGTTCGGCCTGGAGGAGTACCTGAGTAAGGAAACCGAGGAGGACTATTTCCTCTTTTGGCACACGAAGCCTACTTTGATGCTGGGTAAGTTCCAGAGCCCGGCGGTAGAAATTGATTATAACTATGCCAGGAGCGAGGGCATCGACATTGTGAGGCGCCTGAGTGGCGGCGGCACGATTTACACCGATCCGGGGAGCTGGCAGTTTTCGTTTATTCGTAGGGAGCAGCGCAAAGAGATTGATTTCAGAGAGTTTGTTGAGCCTATCCTCATCTCGCTGAGAGCGCTCGGGTTTCCGGCGGCGATGAGCGGCAGAAACGACCTGCTGCTTAACGGAAGGAAGTTTTGCGGGAATGCCCAGCACTATAGTCACGGCCGCCTGATCCATCATGGGAGCATTCTGTTCGCGACCGATATCGAGCAGATGGTCCGCTGCCTGACTGTGGACCACGAAAAGTTTCTGGCCAAAGGCATCGCCTCCGTAAGGCAGCGGGTGGTGAATCTCCAGGAACATCGGCCGGAGCTGACGAATGAAGATTTCAGAGCGCAGCTGCTTGAGCAGGTGCTCGGGTCAACGGAAAGGCGCGGGATAGACCCGGCTTTGGCCGAAAAAATTACCCGAGACTACGCGCCGAAGTTCGCTAGTCAGGAATGGGTCTTCGGCAAGTCGCCGGCGTTTGAGTTCCGAAACAGCAAGAAGTTTCCGGGCGGCCGGGTCGAAGTGGCGCTCAATATCAAGCGCAACCGAATCGCAGATTGTGAGTTACAGGGCGACTTTTTCCTCGCGGGCGACCTCGATGAGATCACAGAACGCTTAGTCGGTACGGCCTATGAGCCGGAGGCGGTGCGCCGGGTTTTGGCCAAAGTCGAGCAAGGCTTCTATCTACTGAGCGTGGACGAACTGCTGGAATGTTTCTTCTAGATGCTCTGGCGCTTCCAGAATGAGGGGAGGAAGAGCAGGAGGATCGGGTAGATCTCGAGGCGGCCGATGAGCATGCACGCGGAAAGCACCAGCTTGCTGAAGTGGCTGAAGTCCTGGAAACTCCCGACAGGGCCGACGGCTGCGAGCCCTGGCCCGATGTTGTTGATCGTCGCGAACACGGCAGTCGTGGCGGTGACCAGATCCTGACTATCCCAGGCGACGGCGAGCACGGCGGCAGCGGTGAGACAGATGTAGAGCCCGAAGTAGGTCAGGACGCTTGAGACAAGACTTTCGTCGATCGAACGCCCGTTGATCAGGATCGTGCGGACCGAGCGGGGATGGGTGATCCTGGTGATTTCGCGGCGGATAACCTTGAAGAGAATCACGAAGCGGACGCACTTGATACCGCCGGCGGTCGAGCCAGCAGAAGAGCCGATAAACATCAAGAGCACGAGAATAATCTTGCTGAACACCGGCCAAAGATTGAAATCGGTGGTGGAAAATCCGGTCGTACTGACAATCGTGCTGACCTGGAAACTCGCATGGCGCACCGTTTCAGTAACCGTTTGATAGAGCCCGGCTTGCGAGAGATTCACACTTATGAGAATAATGGCCGCGAGTATCGTGAGGAGATAAAAGCGGAGTTCCTCATCCTTGAGGAGTGTCTTCAGATTGCCCTTGAGGGCGGCCCAATACAGCGAGAAGTTCACCCCAAACAGCACCATGAACGCAGTGATCACCCACGAAAAATAGCTGTTCTCATAATGGCCGATGCTAAGGTTATGGTTCGAGAATCCCCCCGTGCCGGCGGTGCCGAACATGTGGATCAGGCTGTCGAAAAGCGGCATCCCGCCCAGCAAAAGCAGCAGAACCATAACAGTGGAAAATGCGGTGTAGATCACCCAAAGAATTTTCGCGGTATCACCGAGGCGCGGAACGACTTTGCCGGGCGAAGGACCCGTCGATTCGGCCTTCATAATATGGAGAGACGTACTGCGGACCGACGGCATAATCGCCAGCATCAGCACGAGCACGCCCATACCGCCAATCCAGTGCGTGAAGGAGCGCCAGAACAGCAGGCTCTGCGGCATGGTTTCGACATTCGTAAGGATGGTCGATCCGGTCGTCGTGAATCCCGAGATCGTCTCGAACAACGCATCGATATAATTCGGAATCGTACCGCTGAACACGAAGGGGAGTGCCCCGAACGCAGACAACAGAATCCAGGAGAGCGCCGTAATCGCAAAGCCGTCCCGCGGGTAAAGCTGCTTGATTTTCGGCTTGAGCCGGGTCAGGCCGAAACCTACTACAGCCAGAATCAGCATCGTGTAGAGGAATGCCCGGTAGTTTTCACCGAAATACAGTGCGACAAATAAGGAAGGCAAAAGACATCCGGCTTCGACCAAGATGGCGGTGCCGATGCTCTTGAAGACCAGTCGGCTATTCATGCGCCCTCACAATTTCATTCAAGTCGTGGAGCGCCTTGTTCTTCGCGATGAGAATGACGCTGTCGCCGGATTTAATCACGTCATCACCGTGCGCGATGATGACCTTATTGCGGCGGGCGATCGCAGCCACGAGAATGTCGTCTCTTATTGCAAGGTTCTTCAACGGAATATTCAGGAATTGAGTCGTTTTACTCGCAATAAACTCCATCGCTTCCGCCTGCTCATTCATGATTTTATAGAGCGTGTTGACCGGGTTACCCATCGCGTTCTTCAGCCCTCTAACGTAACGCATTATATAATTAGCTGTGATCAGCTTTGGGCTCACTATGCTGTCGATGCCCAGTGACTTGATCGTCGGAGAGTAGTTCAGGCGATTGATCTTCGCAATGACCTTTCGCACCCCGTTCTGCTTTGCGGCCAAAGTCGCAATCAGGTTATCCTCATCGCGCCCCGTGATCGCGACAAACGCATTCATCTCACTCAGGTTTTCGGACAGCAAGAGCTGCTCATCCGAGCCGTCTCCATGAATAATCAAGGCTTCGGGCAGCCGCTCGGCCAGTTCCAGGCAACGCTCATGCGAGATCTCTACCAGCTTCACCCGAATATGCATCTCCTGCAGGGCTTTGGCCAAATAAAAGGCAATCCTCCCACCACCCATAATCATGACGGACTTCATGCGCTGAATCTGCAGCCCAATCTTACGGAAGAAGTCGAA
>CAZJTS010000164.1:0-1066 GCA_964548975.1 uncultured Fastidiosipila sp. | reverse complement strand
GAATACTGTCGCCGGCCAAAATCCGGAAATCACCCTTCGGAATAAATACCTGCTCCTGTCTGACGACACCGCCAATCAGGATATCCGAGGAAATGCGTTTAGGAATATCTCGCAAAACCATCCCCGCAATCGGCATGTCCTCCGTGACGCGCAGCTCTACGAGATCGACCTGACCTTTGGCAAAAGTCTCAACTTCGATCGCCGGCGGGAACTCAATCAGGCGCGCGATTTCATTGGCGCTCGCCTGCTCGGGATTGATCACCATGTCGAGATCCAGATCCACCTTGAGTTGATGGAGTTCATCCGCATATTCAGGATCGCGGATGCGGGCAATTGTATGCTTGGCGCCCAGCTTCTTCGCGGTCAAACAACAGACCATATTCATTTCATCATTGGTCGTGACGGCGATCAGGAGATCGGCCTCGCGGATACCGGCTTCGAGGAGGGTGCTCGTGCTGAGCCCATTGCCATGGATCCCGAGGACATCCAAGTCCTCAATCGCTCGGGTGAGCGCCTCCGCATTCTTATCTATTATCGTAACGAAATTATTTTCATTGGAGAGGTCCTTGGCCAGCGTATGCCCAACCTTGCCATCTCCCACAATGATAATTCGCATAAGTAACCTCACTTAAAAGCATAGTTGGGTTCTATTCTACTCCTGTTTTGCGGAGAGTGGTACTGTCTATCCCATCTCCCTCTCTCTGGGCCTTTCTGGTCTTTCCCTCTCTCTCTGGTCATTTCTGCAGGTTTGTAGGTACCCCCAACCTTCTCTGGTCATTTCTACTGATGATGAGGTTTAGGAAAAAGCTAGGTTCTCGCCCGTCACTCACCTCCAGCAGAATTGACCATCGAGCGGTACCGCTGGGAGGGGCTGACAAGGAAAATAAGCGAACGGGAGTCGAAGATCCGCTCGGATTCAGTGCGTGTTTAGGATTTTAGTTCTCTTTGGGGGATTTCAAGACAGCAGAAAACACAGAACCTTGGTTCTGTTAGCGAAAATTTAGAGAAGGGCGGTGTCAGCGTTAGGCGACACCCATCAGTTCAAAGAATATTTGGAGCTCTCTTT
>CAZJTS010000163.1:0-4910 GCA_964548975.1 uncultured Fastidiosipila sp. | reverse complement strand
AGGACTAAGACTTGCGATAAGCCCGTCTGGTTCGCGATACGGCGCACGGAGCGCCCTTCAACCACCTTCCATCCGGGGAATGCCTCCCCGTTAAGCGCGGCCTGCAGAGCGCTCTCCTCGAGTGATTTAGCCCAGTCCACCATTGGTTTGACGACGGCTAAAAGCTCTGCTACTTGAACGTTGTCCAAGACTGCTTCCTTGTACTTTTCGTACTGCTCTTGATAGAATGTTGCCCTGGCTTTACAAGTTGCGGCTATTTTGCAGAAGCGGCAGTGTTCACCGGGTGTAAAGTCGCCCTCACCTTTGATCGCCAGTTCTCCGGCCGGCCGAACGACTTGTTTGCCCCACATCTGGACTTCATCAACGGGCGCCTTGAATGTCAGCAGCGAGTTTCGACGCACCTGAGCAATCGAAGCCCTGACTTCCTGGATGTCGTGCAGAAACCCGAACTCTCCATAGGCGCCCAGCGCGTACAACTTCAGCTGCGGATTATCATCAGCTTCGACCGCTATGCCTTTGTCGAACTTAAGATCGATAACGTGGGCATAGGATTTACACACGATGATCGCATCGCCGGTGCCGAAGCTGTCCGGCGCGTATTCACTCAAATCCAGAGCTTGTTCGATCCAGAGCTCGGCTGCCGGGTCATCGCGCTTGGCATCAGCGTACTCAGCCAGAACGTAATCGGTGTACTCCTGTACCTCGTCGATCATGCCTGGATAGAAGAGCGGATCCGCCTCGAGGGGTTTCATCTTAGCGTTGAACTGGCGCTTCGTGAGCCTCTTCAGTGCTAGCAATAGCTGCAGCTCTCCGATCGAGTGCGCCAGCGTCCCTTCGGCTGCGTAACGGCTCTCAGCGTCTTCTTCGGTGGCGTTGATCAGAGCGCTAGGCGGGCACGCCAGCCAGCGTTCAGCGCTCGACGGGGAAAGGATGGCGTGTTTGCGACTCATGAGATCTGCTCCAGCTCGGCATATGCATCGTCCCATTTGTCTTCGGGGAGCTGTGTTATCTTCTGGACACCGAACCCGGTCAAGATCGCTTTCAGTTCTGCCCGGTTCGCTGCTGAGTTTTTTGCAGCGAAGGCTGCTCTCAGCTCGTCGATGTCCTTGATTGTGCGTGAGGGTGCTGCTGGTTCTTGTTCGGTTGTGGTCTCCTCCTCCACAGGCTTCGTTTTACTCGACTTGACCGGCTTCTTTTTCGACTTTTCCGCAGGTGCTGCACCTTCGCGTTCATCGTGCAGTGCCTGCAGCTTTTCGTTCAGCTCCTGGCTATGGTCATCGGCCAACATGTAGAAAAGTTCGATCACCTTGTTAAATAGATCCGTCTTGTCGTAATACGGGATCTCCAGTTTCATGGGTGTGTGTCTCAGCTCCATCGCTCCATCCTTTCTTCAGTACGCAAATACTCCTCCTTGCATTTTTCACAGCACCAGCCGTGACCGGCGACGAACCAGTTCCCCGCCTTCCGGTTGATTGCTCGTTTTTCGTCCCAAGGCAAGAACCGGTCAGCGCAGATCTGCATGTATCCGCCACAACGGCGGCAGACAGTCACCTTAAGCTCTGTACTCTGTTTCATGAGACCCTCCCAGAAGCGACGTTAATGCTGTCGTCGTCGCTATCAGAGTCGTGCCAGATCAGGTCCTGCAACTCACTGCAGTACGATTCCAGCGCATCAAGTTCCCTGGCTGCGGTCAGACAGATGCCGGCACTGATGAGTAACGCTCCGCCACCTGCGGCCAGGAGCACCGCCGCATTCATCCCGCCATCCATGCCGGCTGCGGCGATGCCACCGAGCAACAGGCTAATGCCGAACAGGATGTAGCCGTAGCGTCGATAGCGTTTCGATGTGTTCCGTGGTAGACTTTCCATATAAAGTCCCCTATACCTTTCTGCCGGTTCTGCCGGCGCCGACCTCCGATAGTTCCGGAGGTCTTTTTGTTTGTTATGCTGTCAGCGAAAATGATGACTTTTACCGTCGATTTTATTGAGGCGATTCTCGTTGATCTCTTTGCTGACGATCCCGCTCAAGAGTCGCTTTAACCGCTCGTGCAACTAACTGCGATTAGCTCTCAATGCCGGCGTTCTCCTTCTCCAGGGCGTCGGCTATTCTGCCGAGCTTCTTTTCAATGCCCACCAACGTTCCTAATACAATGTTTTCCATAGATGTTCCTCCTTTATTTCAGTGCGCCGACAAGCTGCTTAAGTGCCTGCAGCGCTCTGTATTCATCCGGATCGACGATCAGTTCCTTGGCGACCGGCATGGGGCCGTTCAGGCAGTACCTGGCCATCTCCGCTATTGACCATCCAAACGCCTCTTGCCAGCTGAGGATGACTTCGCCCGGCAGCGCTTTCTGCCGGGTCAGGTAGCCGCTCAGCGTGGACTTGTCGATCCCGCCGATCTCAGCCATCCGCTGATGCGTCATGCCCGGCCTCAGCCGGATCCATTCCCTGAGTGGTTCGTAGTTAATCCTGGTCATCTGTCGTCACCTCGCTTTAAGCGGACGCGTGTGGTAAAAAAATATCGTCAAATGAGACTTCGTAAAAGTTGCACAATTTGACGATCAGTAATGCACTAAGCCTTTCGGGGAAGGAGTCCGCTAAACGCGCTGCGTGTATCGTTATCCCGGCTTTTTCGGCGAGTTCCTTTTGTGTTAAGTTCCTATTAACCCTGAGAGCGCGAAACGTTATCTTCATTAATTCCCTCCTTCGTTCTTTCATTGCGTTCATACTATCTCGCTTTTAGCGAGATGTCAACACTAAAAGCGAGACAGTGAAAACAATTGTTGAAATCTGTTCGCTTTAAGGATATGATAGAGCCCTTAAGGGGAGGGCTTGCGTCATGTCAGAGAATGACTTAAAAAAAGTATTTAGCCGGAATCTCAATCGCATATTGGCGGAAAAAGATAAACAGCCGATAGATATTGTGAATGACCTCGACATCTCATCCTCTACTGTTTCCAACTGGTGCACTGGCCTGAAGCTTCCCCGAGCAGAAAGCATTGACATGCTAGCAAGGTATTTAGGTGTAAATCGATCTGCCCTTTTGGTGGAGCCGGAGGAGAGGTCTTTCGCCTCTGAACGGCGCGAAGTACTCTACAAGCGCCTCCGTAGTTTCGACGAAAAGAAGCTCGATCTCCTAGAAAAGCTTTGGGATGTTATCGAGGCAGATATTGAAAGCCATGACGGCCCTTAACTGTCCAAGATGGTGGACACTTACATGATGCCTGATCGAGTAATCTGAACGCCCCTCGGAGGTACGAGATGCTGGATCTGGAAAGAGCCGTCATTGATTTAGGGGTAATAGTCAGACACGCAGCGACGCCCGGAGTGGCGGCAGGAACCTTGAAGATACCGTCCGGATATCTCATCATCATTAACCACGACTTATCATATGAGTCACAATTGGACGCACTCGAACACGAGTTATGGCACATCATTTTCGGTCATTTTGACGAACGAAAGTACCTAAGCGAAGAAGAAAAAGAAGCAGAAGTCGAAGCCGTATGGCTTGGGGTATGCGACTGCATACCGAAGGAGGGATGAAGTGAGGAAATTTGGCATTGTCGTTTTATTGTTGGCGTTTGTGTTGGTCGGGTGTTCGTCAACCGCAGATCCAGTTATCGCCGATAATCAAGAAGCAAAACCCACTAAGCTAACTATTGACGCTTATGCCGCGGAGGCATTGACTTTTAGGTACGACTTGCTTGATGCAGGGGCCACGGCAGAAGGTGTTGTCAATTTGGTCAAGCTGGTGTGGAGCAACACAATTTACGAGCGGAATGATGTCCGTACGGATAAGTACACAAAGTATAATGAGGAATATTTCAACAGCAGCTTTAATACTTCTCTCAGCAATCTTTATAAGTCTGAAGAGTACACTGAGCCCGTCTCGAAGCTTGAAGAAGTCCGCCCTCAGCTTGCACGCAAATTAAGAGATTTTCGCGATTATCCTGAAGGCGGGCAACACCTCTATGATGCCTTGATAGTAATGCATACAAAAATCGATGACTTGATTGAGCTGGCGGTAGACCCAGCCGGCAGCCTCCAATCATATAGCGAACGCATAAATGAGATTTATGCTGATTTTAACCGCGTTGTGGATGACGTATTTGTCGAGGTGGATATAATTCTGGATCCGTGACAAGGAGTAATTAACCATGCCTAAGAACCGCATCCACAAAGCAAGCGACGGCCGGTGGTCTTACAAGACCACTGACGCCGCGGGCAAGGAACACCAGCTTAAGTCCAGGAAGGACGAAACGCACCGGGCATTCGGGAAACGATGCAACGCCCTGGACGATCTTTGCCGGTTCGAGCTCCGGGCCGACACCTTCCACGAGCTCTTCTCGCTCTGGCGGGCCATGCACCTGGACATCAATCTCTCGAATGCAGACGCTAATCTGACGGTGCGATACTACGAATCGTTTGTTGAGCCGCGGATCGGTCACCTGAAGCTAAACCAGATCACAGCGCCGGTCATCTACCAACTGCTCACTGAGGCCGTCCAGAAGGGCTGGTCGCGGTCTACGGTAAGTAAGATCAAGGGCATCGTTTCCAGGCCGTTTAACTGGGCCGTACAGGCCTTAAACCTGCAGCTGCTGTCACCCACGTCCTCTGTCCGGTTCAAAATGAAGTCGATGAAGAAGCCGAAGCGTCGACGATTTCTATCGCACCAGGAGGCGGATCGGTTCTTCCATGCCGCGATCGGCTCAAAATACCGCGACTGCTTTCGTCTGATGATTCTCTTAGGTCTCCGTCCGTCCGAGGCGCTCGGACTTCAGGCGCGCGATGTGCAGCAAACGGTTGTAACGATCCGGCGCGGGATCACGCTGCATGACAACTCGGATGGCAAGACAGATGAAGCGCCGAGGGATATTCGGCTGCCGAGTGAAGCTGTCGAGATTCTGACGC
>CAZJTS010000162.1:0-4955 GCA_964548975.1 uncultured Fastidiosipila sp. | reverse complement strand
TACCAGACCGATGTCGATGAAATGCTAGATGATTAAGGAGATCACAATGAATTTTCGCTTTGTCCATGTCAATATTAATGTCCTCGATCTTGAGGCTTCCCGGGCATTTTATGAAGAGGCTTTGGGAATGAAGGTCGCCCGCGAGCGCGAAGCCGGTGACGGCAGTTTCAAATTACTCTACCTGACCGATCAGGAGGGGGATTTCCAGCTCGAGCTCACCTGGCTCCGTGACCGCACAGAAGCTTATAACCTGGGCGACAATGAGACCCATCTCGCGTTCCGGGTAGACGATTATCCGGCCGCTCACGAGAAACACAGTCAAATGGGCTGCATCTGTTATGAGAATGAGGCGATGGGGCTTTATTTCATCAATGACCCCGACGGCTATTGGATCGAGATTGTTCCGGTGCGCTAGGTCACACACGGGCACCTAAAAATCGACCAATTCTTGCACATTTCTATACCTTTTTTGTCCACGAGGCTGAATTCGGCGCTCGCAGGATTACATTTGCGCTTTTCTCAGGTAGAATCAATCCCAGAATCCCGGGTCTCATATCGCCCGCACTAGAAGAAGGAAGCTCCATGTTTGAAATTATCTCTAAGAAACGCTGGAATGAGCAAGTCGCTCAGATCGATGTCAAGGCCCCTTTAATTGCGGCCAAAGCCCGGCCCGGCCAGTTTATTATCCTGTCAGTGGACGAGGGCGGGGAGCGGATCCCTCTAACGATTCACCGGGCGGATACCGAAGCCGGCACCGTCCGTGTCATTTTCCAGATCGTCGGCAAAACAACACGTCGCCTCAATGAACTCGAAGTGGGCGACTTCATCCACGATTTCGTCGGCCCCCTCGGGAAGAGCTCCGACATCGACGGCTATCAGGGCAAGCGTGTAGCCGTCATCGGCGGCGGTCTGGGCACAGCGATTGCCTTCCCCCAAGCCGAATACCTGCATAAATCCGGAGCCGTAGTCGACCTCATCTGCGGTTTCCGTTCGAGCGATATTATTCTGCTCGAGGAGGAGATGCGTGCCATCTGCGATACACTCATCATCATGACCGACGACGGCTCCAATGGCCACCAAGGCTTTACCACCGATGCGCTCCGTGAGCGAATTGAAGCCGGCTTTGACTACGACTTAGTCATAGCAATCGGCCCTATGATCATGATGAAAATGATCGCTGAACTGACTCGGCCTTATGGCATTCATACCATCGTATCGATGAACTCCATCATGGTCGATGGGACCGGCATGTGCGGCGGTTGCCGACTGACTGTCGGCTCCGACATGGTTTTCGCCTGTGTCGACGGACCGGATTTTGATGCCCATCTCGTGGACTTCGATGAAGCGATCCGCCGTTCAGGGATCTACAAAAAAGAAGAGCGCTTATCTGATGAACTCCATCTCTGTCATCTCACCGGCGAAACTCACACATCCGAAACCCGCAATATGAGTAATGTCAAAGCCCCGATGCCGGAACAGCCTGCTGATGCCAGACGGCGGAATTTCTCCGAGGTCACGCTGGGCTATTCAGAAGAGACGGCGATGGCGGAAGCCAGACGCTGTATTCAATGTAAACACAAGCCCTGCACGAACGGCTGCCCTGTCGAGGTCCGGATCCCCGAGTTCCTGGCTTCCGTCGTCGCCGGCAACTTCTCAGAGGCGTATGAGATCATTACCGATACGAACTCTCTGCCCGCCGTCTGCGGCCGGGTCTGCCCCCAGGAATCTCAATGTGAAATGACTTGTGTCCGGGGCATCAAGGGAGAGCCTGTCGCCATCGGTCGCTTGGAGCGCTTCGTGGCCGACTGGTACAGAGAAAATGTCGAACTGGAACCGACAACACCGACAAGTAATGGACACAAGGTCGCCGTGGTCGGCTCCGGCCCCGCGGGGCTTACCTGTGCCGGTGATTTGGCCAAAGCCGGGTATGAGGTGACATTGTTCGAGTCCTTTCACGTCCCGGGTGGCGTCCTGATGTACGGTATTCCCGAGTTCCGTTTACCGAAGGCTATTGTTCAGAAAGAAATTCGGAAACTCGAAGACTTGGGTGTAAGTATCAGAACCAATATGGTCATCGGCAAGATCCTGACCATCGATGAGCTGATGAATGATTACGCTTTCGAAGCCGTTTTTGTCGGCACGGGGGCAGGCCTACCCATGTTCCCGAATATTCCGGGACGAAATTACAACGGGGTTTACTCAGCCAATGAATTCCTGACCAGAATTAATCTGATGAAGGGCTACCGCTGGCCTGTCACGGATACGCCGATCCCGATCGGCAAACATGTTGCAGTGCTGGGCGGAGGCAATGTCGCGATGGATGCGGCCCGCTCAGCTCTCAGGCTCGGTGCGGAACAGGTTGATATTATCTATAGACGCTCAGAGGAGGAGCTGCCGGCTCGTTTGGAGGAGGTTCATCACGCGAAGGAAGAAGGCGTCAATCTCATGTTGCTCCATAATCCGGTGGAAGTCCTGGGTGATGAGAACGGCTGGGTAAACGGCCTCGTTCTTCAGAAGATGACGCTGGGTGAGCCCGACGCATCGGGGAGAAGAAGCCCGGTTGCCGTCCCCGGCTCTGAGTTCGAGTATCCCGTCGACACCTTCATTGTCGCTATCGGCCAGTCGCCGAATCCTTTGATCAAGCAGACCACGCCGGACATCGAAGTCAATCCCCGAGGTTGCATTATCACCGACACCGCAACCGAAACTTCCCGACCCGGCGTGTTCGCAGGCGGTGATGTCGTCACCGGCGCAGCCACCGTTATTTTGGCCATGGGTGCGGGCAAAACCGCCGCGCGTTCGATTAGAGAATACATAGACAGCAAAGCTTAAGTAGCTCTCTCCGGTCAGCCCGCCAGTGTGAAACTGACGGGCTTTTCTCACAATGTTTCGGCATCAGACTTTTCTGCCGGGTGTTTGCAATTTCGTCACTGAAAGCAAGCGATTTTTCGATTATCATTATCTTAAATATGAATTGTTACCGGAACCGGATAGTGTCTAAACCTCAATCTTGATAGATCGAAGGAGAATAAAGTATGAAATGGCAAGGCAGAAGACAAAGTAGAAATGTCAGGGATCTGCGCGGACAGGGGGGGACTTCCCGCATGGGCCCCGGAATGCGAATCGGCGGAGGCTTAGGCGGTGGCGGACTGATCATCATGATAATTTTGATGCTGCTGTCCGGCGGCAACCCACTGTCTTTTCTGGGGCTGGGCAATGAACAAACCGAGCCGAATACACCGCAGGGCTCATATAATGAGTCCGCAGAGGAGAAGGAGCGCCGTGAATTCCTGTCTGTCGTCCTGGCAGAAACAGAGGACACCTGGCATGCCATCTTCCGCGCTAATGACAGGACATATAACCCCACCACGCTGTCATTATTTACCGGCTCAGTTAACTCCGGCTGCGGTCATGCGTCCTCTCAGGTAGGACCCTTTTACTGCGGTGCGGATAAGAACGTGTATATCGATACCGACTTTTTCGACCAGCTGGCTAATCAGTTAGGGGCCAAAGGCGAGTTCGCCATGGCCTACGTACTGGCTCACGAAGTCGGCCATCACATCCAGAATGAACTCGGCATCATGGCACAGGTCAACGAAAGAAGACAGAGAGCCAGCGAAACCGAAGCGAACGACCTGAGTGTCCGTTTGGAGCTCCAGGCGGATTATCTGGCCGGCGTTTGGGCACACCATGCAGAGCGCGCTAACTTGCTGGAACCCGGTGATATCGAGTCCGCTATCCGTGCTACGGAAGCCATTGGTGATGACACCATCCAGAAGCGTTCGCAAGGGCACGTGGTTCCGGACAGCTTTACTCACGGAACTTCCGAGCAGCGCACCCGTTGGTTTATGAAAGGCTTCGAAGCCGGCGATCTGAGCGGTTTCGATACATTCCAGGCCTCTTCCAGCCGTGATCTTTTTCTGCCCCAGGATTCCGCTGAGCAGATCGCAGCCGTGCTGGCCGACGACAGCTTAGTATCACTGGGCAGTGTCCTGCAGCGCTAATTAATAAGAAGTAAAAACGATGGATTCGCCGTGACCTTGATGGCTACGGCGAATCTTTATGTCCGGAGAACAATAATGGAGAATCAATGGTCCAGAACCGAACTGCTGATCGGCGAGGCTAGCCTAGCAAAGTTGAGGCAGGCCAAAGTCCTGGTCTTTGGCCTGGGCGGTGTAGGCGGTCACGCCGCTGAAGCGCTTGCCCGGAGCGGCATAGGCACGCTCGGTTTAGTCGATGGCGATGTCTATACCGAGAGTAATCTTAATCGCCAGATCCACGCGCTGAAATCTACTTTAGGTCGCCCAAAAGTCCAAGTCGTCGCCGAGCGGATCAGGGATATCGACCCCACGATAGAGCTTAGGGAATATCCGGCATTCTATACGAGGGACAGCGCAGCTGAGATCCCTTTGGAGGATTTCGATTATCTCATCGATGCTGTGGACATGGTGACCGCCAAACTCCTGATCATCGAAAACGGCACAAGGCTCGGTATTCCGGTGATCAGCGCGATGGGGGCGGGCAATAAGACCCGGCCGGAGCTGGTCCAGATCAGTGATATAAAAAAGACTGTGAACTGTCCTTTGGCCAAAGTCGTGCGCAGAGAACTACGCAAGCGTGGGATCAATCATCTGAAAGTTGCCTTCTCGAAAGAAGATCCGCGAGAGCTGGCTTCGCAAAACCCGGGGTATAAGGGGACAGAACTGGATGCTGACGGCCGGATTCTCCGTTGGTCTCGCCAAGTGGGAAGTTCACCCTTTGTGCCTGCAGTGACCGGTTTGTTATTGGCTTCGGAGGTTGTGAATGATTTGGTTGGCGTATAGCCGATGTGCGCCCGACCACTTGAAATCTTCATATGATTAGGCTATTATTATCAAGCGTTTTCCGACAGCGCACGTTCGCAGGTGTAGTTTAGTGGTAGAACATCAGCCTTCCAAGCTGATTGTGAGGGTTCG
>CAZJTS010000161.1:0-4958 GCA_964548975.1 uncultured Fastidiosipila sp. | reverse complement strand
ACGCTACCCCAGTAAACACTGTAATAATCAGTATTACGATTATATTACTGTAAAATTAGCGTAATACTATCTCGCACTAAGCCGATTATCACTGCGTTTCAGACTTCTCTGAGCTGATTGCATTGTAACCAGATTGAGATATCACGTCAAACTTCGGTAAAGTGCTCGAAACAAAGGCTTTTGCGTAGCACCAAAGCAAATAGCTCAATTGATGTTTTCTGTCTATTCTCTGTAGACATTGATTATGATAACAACATATCAAAAGAGTCAAAAAAATACCCCGGACATCCGTTATGTCCGAGGCATGATTAAATGATTTAAGTGTTTACTTATTTCTTATTGAGTCTGAGTATTCTGACTGTAGTCACGTTTGATCTTTTGTGATGTGTTCTTACTGAAGGGTTCATCACGTAAAGTGACTTTACGCATCGCCTTATACTGGGACACCTGCTGATTGACTTCCTTGACCTTCGCTTCGATGAGAGTGAACACCTCTTCATCCGTGGGGTCCGTCTTCCCTAGTGTTTCCTTAACTTCTTCCATCTCAGGGAAAATTTCAACACTGATGACCTGATCACCGCGATTGTCTTCCTGACTGCTGACGATCGCTTCTTTGATTTCCTTCGCACGTTGCAGCAAAGCTTCCAGCTCTTCGGGGAAGATATTCTTACCGTTCTTGGTCACAATGACGTTCTTCTTACGGCCGGTAATGATGACGAAGTTGTCCTCATCGATATAGCCCAGATCACCCGTATGGTAGTAACCGTCGACAATAGCTTCCCGAGTCAGTTCCTCATCGCCGTAGTACCCCAACATGATATTCGGGCCTTTGGCAATGAATTCACCGATCCCATCTTCATCAGGATTCTTGACTTTGACATCTACACCTGGCAGAGGTAAGCCGGCGGATTCGTTCTTGTAGTAGACATCTCTATTCAGGGCGAGGATGGGGCCGCATTCTGTGAGTCCATAACCCTGGACAGCTAAGATACCCCAATCATTGAAGTCCTGAAGGACCTGAGGATCAATGGCGGCGCCGCCGGCGATCATCGTCTCGAGGTAGCCACCGCCGAGTCCGCTGTGGATGTCTTTGAAAAGTTTACGTCTGAGGTCAATACCAATTTTACGTAGGAAACGGCTGATCTTGATTGCTTTACGTACTGTATCACGTTTGCCTTTCTTATCGATGCCTTTCCAAATCCGGCTATGGAACGCTTCAGTCATCAGCGGAACTGTGAGGAGCATTGTAGTTTTACTCTCTCTGAGATTATCCACGATATAGCGTAGGCCTTCAGCCTGAGCAATCGTGCTGCCACGATAGATCTGACAGAGGTATCCGCAAGTACATTCATACGTATGATGGAGCGGCAGGACGGAGAGTACCGTATCGTCACCGACATAGAGCATTGAACACATGCCCATGAGGTTGGCACAGATCGTACTATGGGAATGCATTACCGCTTTTGATCTCGCTGTAGTACCCGAAGTAAACAGGAGAATACGCATCTCATCGGGATCAATTTCACAATCCAGGAAACCGCGATAGCCATCGGCGACCAGCTCTTCACCTTCAGCTTTCAGCTGATTCCACGAGTATTCCGTTATCTGACCGGGGCTGGTCTTTACATCCGCTTTTTCTTCCGGCGCATTATCCATGACGATAATGCCTTTTAAGGTATCAAGTCCTTCAGAGGCTTCCCTGATTTTGTCTAAACGACCGGGCGAGACAATGACATAGGAGATTCTGGCCCGCTCAAGCATGGACCGGATCTCGTTGACCGGAAGTTCCTTGTCCAGCGGAACCACCACACCCATACCGGTGACGACAGCCGCATAAGATACATACCACTCATAGCGAGTTTCGGATAGGATGGCGACTCTCACATCATTTACCACACCGTGCTGATGCAAGATACTTCCGAGACTGTCGATATCCTTACCGAATTGACGATAAGTGACCGGGACATACGGCTTGCCTGTCACGGGCTTGGTCAGGAACGCGGTTTTATCCGCAAATTCTTCGATTGAACCGCGGAACATTTCTCGCAGGTCTTTGATCTTCCTGACATCGTAGAGAGGTGCGTTTTTCTTCATAAGGAGTCCCCCTTTATTCACGTTAAAGCTAGTATAACACGTAAAATAAAGGTTAAATTATACTTATATTACACAAGGACCTCTAGTCTTAAGTCTTCTTCAAGAGATGATTCCAGGCACTGACCAAGGCTCTCAGTGATGCCTTCGTAATATTTCGTGAGCTCCCGGCGCCATAAAAAGCGTCTCCCGAAGGACTGCTCAGCGTGATATAAGAGACAGCTCGTGACGTACTTTCTTTCTCTAAAGCATGCTGTGTATAGCCGGTGATATCAGCTTCGATGGTGAATTTCTTGCGGAGAGCCTGATTAAATGCATCCAGCACACCATTGCCCCTTGCGGTCAAAGTGCTGATCTCTCCCTCGTATTCAATCTCGGCATCGATAGACACTTCAACTTCAGAGAGCGTTGTTTCGCTGAAGTTCACGAGTTTCAGAGGCTTAGTAACGTTCTCATAGTTCTCCTGGAAAATATCCAGAAGTTCGGAGAAAGACAGTTCCCTGGCCTCAGTATCTGAACGCTCGGTCACGAAGAGACTGTACTCTTTTTGCATTTCGCGAGGCAAGATATAACCGAAATGCCGCTCCAAAATATAGGCCATCCCGCCTTTGCCGGATTGAGAATTGATGCGGATAATCGGATCGTAGCTCCGGCCCACGTCCGCAGGATCGATCGGCAGATAAGGTACTTCCCAATAAACGCGGTTCTGACCATCTTCCATGGCTTTGACACCTTTGTTGATCGCATCCTGATGGGATCCGGAGAAGGCGGTATAGACGAGCGCACCGGCATAGGGTTGACGCGGTGGTACCGTCATTGAGGTATTACGTTCATAGACGTCCACTGTTTCGTTAAGATCTGCGAAGTTCAGGACCGGATCAATGCCCTGGGAAAACATGTTAAGGGCGATCGTCAGAATATCCGCATTCCCGGTTCGCTCACCGTTACCGAAAAGTGTCCCCTCTACCCTATCTGCTCCGGCCAAAAGACCGAGCTCGGTCGATGCAACTGCTGTACCACGATCGTTATGCGGGTGCAAACTCACGATTGTACTGGCGCGATACCTCGTATTACGGCAGTAGTACTCGATCATATCGGCGTAGATATTCGGCATGGTCATCTCTACGGTATTGGGCAAATTGATGATGGCTTTTTTGGCCGGTGTCGGCTGCCAGACATCAAGGACCGCATCACACACTCGCACAGCGAATTCAGGTTCAGTACCGCTGAAACTTTCAGGCGAATACTCAAACACGAACTCTGTGCCTGAAGTATCTTTTTCGGCATATTCCTTTACGAGCTTAGCACCTTTAACAGCAAGCTCCAGAATCTGTTCCTGATCCATACGGAAGACAACTTCCCTTTGCAAAGTTGATGTCGAGTTATAAAGGTGAATCACAGCCTTCGGCGCCCCGGCGACAGCCTGGAACGTACGTTCAATGATCTCGGGTCTCGCCTGAGTCAGCACCTGGATGCTGACATCATCCGGAATGAGCTTGTGATCGATAAGATGCCTGGCCAAATTAAACTCTGTGTCAGAAGCCGCCGGGAAACCGATCTCGATTTCTTTGAAACCTACAGACAACAAGTGATCGAAGAAATCCAGTTTCTGTTCCAGGGTCATCGGAACTTCCAGGGCCTGGTTACCGTCCCTGAGATCGACAGAGCACCATAACGGGGCTTCCTTGATGAGCCGGTCCGGCCAGGTGCGGTCGTTCAGCTGCAATGGGACGTACTGCATATATTTCTTGTAGTTCATAGTAGGCATCTTGTTTTCCTCGTTTCCCGTTTAGTTAAAAAAATCTCCCGAATCATCAGATCCGGGAGACGATTAGATCGCGGTACCACTCCAGTTCATCGGCAAAGCCGATGCGCTCAATCTGCTAATGTTTAGCAGTACGACAGGGTAACGTGTGTCAGACGAATCAGCTTACTCGAAACTCATCTTTCTGCCGATTACACTCAGAAGCCAGGTTCATGACGCTAGACTGTATGCTCACAGCTTACCGCATACTCTCTGAAAGTTTTATCGTCACTACTCCTCTTCGTCAAAGTGCGAATTAGAGTTAAAATACCATGATTATCCATCACGGTCAAGGCGCACCCTAAGCTTGGCTAGTGCCGTCTACGTTTTCGCCGGCCATATTCTCGATAAACGCCTTATACACCTGATAGGTGGAATAGAGGTCCAGCTTATGAATTATTTCCTGCGGGGCGTGCATGCTCAGGACCGGTACACCGCAATCCAGGACTTCCATGCCACGGTTCGCAGCGAACTTACTGATGGTGCCACCGCCACCCTGATCAATCTTACCGAGCTCTCCGGTCTGCCAACGTAAGCCTTCACCGTCAAGCATGTGAATGACCCGTGCATAGAATTCACTATTGGCATCATTAGCACCGGCTTTACCCCGGCTGCCGGTGTATTTGGTCAGGGCAATCCCATAGCCCATTCTGGCATTGTTGCGTTTATCCGTATAAGAAGCGAACGTGGGATCGAAGCCGTTAATGACATCCGCTGAGAGCATGAAACTCTGCTCCAAGGCCCGTAGAAAGCCGATTTCGTCATAGGCACCTTCGGCTTTGGCATAGATCTCCGCCAGGAAGGTTTCGTACTCTTGGGACTGAGCGCCAGTATTACCTTCGCTGCCGATCTCTTCCTTGTCGGTCAGCATCAGGACGACGGTGCGAGGTGCCTTGTCTTGGGCAGCAACAGCACGTAGCGCAGGATAAGCGCAGACTCTGTCATCGTGGCCATAGGCAGCGACGAAACTGCGGTCAAAGCCGAGATCACGCGCCTTATCCGCAGGGACGATCTGAATCTCCGCCGAAACGAAATCACGTTCACGAATCCCGTACTTTTCTTT
>CAZJTS010000160.1:0-4990 GCA_964548975.1 uncultured Fastidiosipila sp. | reverse complement strand
GAAGTGCTGGGCGTCGGCCCCCGCTACTGCCCGAGTTTCGAGGACAAAGTCGTGAAATTCCCGGACCGCAACCGCCATCAATTGTTTATTGAACCGACCGGGCGAAATACAGAAGAAATGTATGTCCAAGGCCTATCCAGTTCCATGCCGGAAGAAATCCAGATGGCTTTCCTCCACACGATTCCCGGCTTGGAAAACGCCGTAGTCCAAAGAACGGGCTATGCTATCGAATACGATTGTTTGGACCCTCGCTGCCTGGGGGCAGATCTGAAAGTGAAGAACCTGGACGGTCTTTATTGTGCGGGCCAGATCAACGGCACTTCGGGCTATGAGGAAGCGGCCGGACAGGGTCTGATCGCCGGCATCAATGCGGCCAGGGAATTGGCGGGTCAGCCGCCGATTATTCTGGATCGCGCCCAGGCCTATATCGGTGTCCTGATTGACGATCTGGTCACGGAAGGCACGGAGGAACCCTACCGCATGATGTCTTCGCGTGCCGAGTATCGTTTGCTCCTGCGGCAAGACAATGCGGATCTGCGTTTATCCGAGCTGGGCTATGAGATTGGTCTCCTGCCCGAAGCTCAGTATCAGGCATTCGAGCGCCGGCGCCGGAACCTGCTGGACGAAGTCGAACGGCTGAAACAGACCAGAGTGACACCGACTCCGGAGATCAATGCTTTCTTGGAAAAGCTGGGCACTACAGCACTGGACGGAGGTACGACGCTGGCTGAATTACTGAAACGTCCGGAAATCCGCTATACCGATCTGAAAGCGATTGACCCGGAGATCAATACCACAGACCTGATGCTCCAAGAATCAGTTGAGAATGAGATCAAGTATGAAGGTTATATCCGGATGGAGGAACGCCGCATTGAGAAGTTCCGCCAGATGGAGGAGCGAATCTTGCCGGACGATCTGGATTATCACCAGATCTTGGCGCTACGTACGGAAGCCCGACAAAAACTGACTGCCATCAGACCTCTGAATCTCGGTCAGGCGAGTCGTATCTCAGGTGTATCGCCTGCTGATATTGCTGTACTCCTGGTCTACTTGGAAGGACGGAAGCGATGATAGAGCATACTGTTAACGAGATAGCTCAATTACTCGAAGTGGAGAAATCGGTAGCGCCAAGGGAGACCGAACTCCTCACGGAATTTTCCCGACTGGTCCTCGAGACCAACGAAGTCATGAACCTGACTGCGATTACAGAAGCGGAAGAGTTCTACAGCAAACACATTATGGATAGCCTCAGTCTGCTTCAGTACACCCAAGGCGGGAAGCGGCTCCTCGATGTCGGTTCAGGCGCCGGTTTTCCGGGTATCCCGCTTAAGATTCTCAGTCCGGGTCTCGAAGTGGTGCTCCTGGATTCACTTCAGAAACGCATTCGCTTCTTAGACTCCGTCATTGAAACTCTGGCATTAGAAAAGATCTCTACACTCCACGCGCGGGCGGAGGACGCCGGCCATCTGGCAGACTTACGTGAGAGTTTCGACCTCGTAACCGCCAGAGCCGTCGCGGCATTGCCGACGCTCCTGGAGCTCTGTACACCGTTTTTGGCTTTGGGTGGCCGGTTTTTGGCCATGAAAGGCAACCGTGACGAACTGAAAGCATCTGCAACAGCGATCAAAACCCTGGGTGTCAGCTTCGTCAGAGAAATCGCTTATTCACTGCCCGGCGCTCAGGGCGAGCGGACTATTCTGGAATTCATCAAAGAAAAACCCACGCCGAAACGCTATCCGCGGAAGGCCGGAACCCCGGGGAAACAGCCCCTGTTGTGATATAATGAATTGATTGACTATCCGGAGGGAATGCATGGCTGACGAAGAGAAGCTGAACAAAAATCATACAGAGCAGTCCTTAGTGGCAGATTCACTTTTTCGAGAACATATTGATAATGTAATCCCTGTAGTTTTAGAAGACGAAATGAAAAAATCGTTCATCGATTATGCGATGAGCGTTATTACTGACCGCGCATTACCTGATGCACGAGATGGGCTCAAGCCTGTCCACCGCCGAATTCTTTACTCCATGCAGACCCAGGGTCTGACACCGGATAAACCTTACCGCAAATCCGCAACCGTAGTCGGTGAAGTGCTGGGTCACTATCACCCGCATGGTGATGCGTCCGTTTATGATGCGATGGTCCGTTTGGCGCAGGATTTTTCCCAGCGCCACACCCTGGTCGACGGTCACGGGAACTTCGGTTCCAGAGACGGTGACCCGCCGGCCGCTTACCGTTATACCGAAGCCCGTCTGACGCGTATTGCTGTCGAGATGATGGCGGACATCAATAAGAATACTGTAGACTTCAAACCGAACTTCGACGAACACGATATGGAGCCGGTCGTTCTGCCGACGCATTTCCCGAATCTTCTGGTGAACGGTTCCACAGGTATTGCTGTCGGTATGGCCACGAATATCCCGGCCCACAACCTCGGCGAAACCATTGACGGCGCGATCCATCTGATGCGTAATCCGGATTGTTCGGTCAAGGACCTGATGAACTTCGTCAAGGGCCCTGACTTTCCGACCGGCGCAACGATCCTGGGCACCTCCGGCATCCGGGACTGCTATGAGACCGGTCGCGGGCGCATCGTTGTGCGTTCCACCGCCGAGATCGAAGAGCTGGCGAACAATCGTCAGCGGATCATCATTCGCGATCTGCCTTTCGCGGTCAATAAGGCACGCCTGATTGAGCGCATTGCTGAACTGGCCAAAGCCCGGCGCGTCGAAGGCATATCCAACTTGCGCGACGAATCGGCCCGTGATGAGCAGGTCCGTATCGTTATCGAACTCCGGCGCGATGCCAACGCCAACCTGGTTCTGAATCAACTTTATAAACACACGCAGTTACAAGATAACTTTAATGCGAATATGCTCGCTCTCGTACCCGTGGAGGGTGGGGGATTTAAACCTGAAGTTCTCACGCTTAAAACCGCCCTAGGTCATTTCGTTGAACACGAGAAGGATGTCACGACCAGACGCGTCCGTTTCGATCTCGAAAAAGCCGAAGCCAGAAGACATATCGTCGAAGGACTGCGGATTGCGATTGATAATATTGATGAAGTCATCAGGATTATCCGCGGTTCCGCCACGGAGGACGAGGCCAAAGCCAGCCTGGTCACCCGCTTCGACCTCTCTGACCGTCAGGCACAGCATATCGTCGATATGCGTCTCGGTCGTCTAACCGGACTTGAGCGCAACCGTTTGGAAGAAGAGTATGCTTCATTAACCGAACGCATCGAATACTTCCGTCGGGTCCTGGCGGATGAGAGTCTCTTGTTCGATATCATCGAAGAGCAACTGAATGCCATCCGGAACCGTTTCGGCGATGACCGTAGAACCGAAATCGATATTTTCGGCGAAGAAGGAATCACTGATGAGTCGCTGATCAAAGAAGAGACGGTGGTTATCACACTGACCCACTTCGGCTACATCAAACGTACTCCGCTCAGCACCTATACCCAGCAGCACCGGGGTGGCCGAGGCGTGGCGGGTCTCCAGACCCGTGAGGATGACTACATTGTCAATCTCTTCACGAATTCCACACATGACTTCATGCTCTTCTTCACCAGCAAAGGCAAAGTCTTTAAGCTCAAAGGCTATGACATCCCCGAAGCCGGTCGTCATGCCAGGGGCACGGCGATTGTCAACCTCCTTCAGCTCGAAGCCGGGGAGAAGATTGAAACTGTCATCAACCTGCCCGATGAAGTCGATCTCGGCGGTGCCCTTTTCTTTGTCACGGCCAAAGGCAACGTCAAGCTGACTGAACTCTCAGACTTCGCGAACATCAACAAACGCGGTATTATCGCTATCCGCATCCTGGAAGATGACCGACTGGTCTCAGTCCACCATCTCCTGGAGCGTACCGATATCATGCTGGTCACGGCCGAGGGCAAGGCGATCCGCTTCAGCCCGAAAGACGTCAGAGCCATGGGCAGAAATACCCAGGGCGTGCGCGGCATAAGACTCTCACCTACCGATGAAGTCGTGGGTGCGATGGGCGTAAACGCTGAGGATGAAAAGTTACTGATGGTCACCGAAGGCGGTTACGGGAAATGTACCTTCACAGGCGAGTACCGTTCGCAGTCCCGTGGGGGCAAAGGCCTGATCACTTATAATGTTTCTACATCTACCGGAAGACTAGTCGGTGCATCCGCCTTGGTTGAAGGTCAGGAGATCATGATCATCAATGATGCCGGACTGATCGTCCGTATCCCCGGCGATGAGATCCCGGTGCTGGGCCGTAATACACGCGGCGTGCGCATCATGCGAACCCAGGATGGCTCGGTAAGAGACTTCTCCGTCATCTGTGAAACGTCTGAGGAAGAGTTGGAGGAGATCAGGGAAGCTGAAGCGCAACTCAGAGAAGAACCAAGCGAAACGGAAGACCTGTCTGAAGATGATGATATCTAGTCTTTATCTATAGCCCTTGTTCCAGGAAGCCGCTCCCCAGCGGCTTTCTTTAAAGCCGGAATAAAACGCCCGGACGGGTAGCTAAGAGAGTCAAAATCTTTAGAAAAAGTTGTTGACAGGACGAAAAGGCGCTGATAGTATAGTCAAGCGCTTTGCGAACAAGCGGCGCACGGACCTTGAAAATTGAATAGTGAAAATTCAAACATGCAAATAGACGGATTCTTTAAGACAATTCTAACAAGAGTTGAAATTAAGTAAACAAAGAGCCAAACATGGCTCTCAGTATTTTTATTGAGAGTTTGATCCTGGCTCAGGATGAACGCTGGCGGCGTGCTTAACACATGCAAGTCGAACGGAGATCTTAGGCGAGTACTTGTACGAGCTTTTGATCTTAGTGGCGGACGGGCGAGTAACGCGTGAGCAACCTACCTCTTACTGGGGAACAACAACGGGAAACTGTTGCTAATACCGCATACGACACCGACATGGCATCATGATGGTGTGAAAGATTTATCGGTAAGAGATGGGCTCGCGTCTGATTAGATAGTTGGTGAGGTAACGGCTCACCAAGTCT
>CAZJTS010000159.1:0-4995 GCA_964548975.1 uncultured Fastidiosipila sp. | reverse complement strand
GACTTCGGCATAGAAGCTGGAATAGCCATACTTCCAGGTCATCACGTCCTGACCGTTGACCCGGATCGCGGCATCTTGGTACACCCCCTCGAAATAGAGGTAGTGGAGCGGGGCAGCGGTCGCTTGGAACTCGAGGCGGTAGAAACCAACAGAGTTCTCATAGAGCTTTTGCGTGTCATAGATCAGCCAGTCGTGTGGCACAGTGACCTTGTGGGCCGCCGAGAAATCCGGCTCCAGTGCGTAGGGATCTTCATCAGCAGCTAAAGAAAGCTTACAAAAGTCCCAGTCATTACGAAGTTCATGTGTCATGGTCTATCTCCCTTGTGACTTCCTATCTGCATCTTACTTGATTCTACCTTGAGGTAAAGAGGCAAATTTTGTGCATGGTTATTATCGCTTGATTTTGCTGAATAATTGACTAGGATCAATGTTTGAAACGACCTTCAGGGTATAATGGTCCTGAAGTAAACACGCTGTCACAAAGGCAGCCATCAAAGGAGATATACACATGGCACAGAAAATTACCAAAGATATGTTAATCGGCGACATCCTCCGCTACGACATGAGCGTTGCACCCATCCTGATGAACATGGGCATGCACTGCTTAGGCTGCCCTTCCTCACAGATGGAAAGTCTCGAAGAGGCCTGCATGGTCCACGGCGTCGACGTGAATGATATCGTCCAGAAGATGAACAAGCAGCTGGAAGCCAGGGCTTAAAGCATGAGCGCATTCGTCGGACCGATCCATCACATCATGTATGATAGGATCCTTCTCCAGGATCAGATGACGGAAACCCTTCTTACGCTGGGCGAGGAGACAGGCGATTCCCTTTCCTTACGTGCTGAGGCGGATGCCACCTATCCTGCTGCGGCCAAAGTCAACTTAGAGGAAGTCGTAGACCCTACGGACATCCACGGCTGGCTCACCGGCGCAGTTGAGTTAAGCGAGCGGCGTTTTGCCCTCGTAGCCGGCTCACTTCTGGCGGGGAACCCCGCTCTGATCCGTCAGGCCAAAGAACGCTTGAAGGCGCTTGGTAAGACCACTGAGCTGGCCCTGGAAGGCGAGGTCCAGAATGCCTACCGCACCTTCAGTCATAAACTGCTGGACGGTATGCCGTGTGACTTCCCCTTCACCATGGGCGAGCCCACTGAGGATGAAGTCCACTGGTCGATAAAGAATTGTCCGCACAGTGTATTTTGGCAAGAAGAGAATGCAGATCTCTACTACGACCTCCGCGAGGCGTTCGTAGAGGGCATGCTCGCAGACAGCCCCTATTACTATAAACAGGAAGCGAATACTTTCAGATTCGCCAGGAGGTCTTAAGCCCGTGATAGCAAGTATTGAACATCTCGTTGCGGAACATGACAACATCCTCCAGATGTTGGATGTCGTCCGGTCCGCTTCACTGAAGGTTTTGGCAGGCGAATCCGTCCCGCAAGACGACTTCACGAAAATGATCAGTTTCATCCGTGAGTATGCAGACAAGACACACCACGGCAAGGAAGAGGAGTTTCTCTTCAGAGAAATGTTGGCAGAACTCGGTCAACCCGGCCAAAATCTGATCCGCAGCGGCATGCTCGTTGAGCATGACCTGGGCAGACTCTACGTCGCCGATCTGGAGAACGCAGTCAATGCCTTCGCAGCGGACCCGGGAGATGAGAATCGTCTCGACATTCTGGTCGCCGCCGGAAGTTATGTCAATCTTCTCAAGCGCCATATCAGCAAAGAGAATGCTGCCGTCTTCCCTTTCGGTGACAGCAATCTCTCTGACGAAGCCCTAGCCAGAGTCGAAGAGGAATCCATTCGTTATGAAGAGGACCCGGAGAACACTGCCCTTCGCGAAAAGCAGCTAGCGGTGTTAAAAGAACTCAGCGCCAGGTACCTCTAAAAAACAACTTAATCTATAAGCATGTAGCGGTCGCTTTCGGGCGGCCGTTACTTTTTTCTGCATTTGCTGATACTACAATAGAGTAAACCTTCGGGAGGAAGCGAATTTGAAACCCACACGCAAACAAGCTCTTTACATCATTAGCGGCGCATCCGCCGTCGGTAAAACATCGCTTTGCGAACTGCTCTTCCAAGAGGAGACATCCTATATCGTGCTCGACAGTGATCTGCTCTGGGACTCCTATTACGACACACCGGAAGACGATTATCACGTCTTCCGTACAGTTTGGATGCGCGTCTGCGCCTCCATCTCACAGATCGGTCTGCCGGTTGTACTCTGCGGTTGTGCCATACCTCAACAGTTTGAGGCCAAAGTCGAGCGTGAGTTGTTTACGGACATCCATTATTTGGCCGTCGTCTGCTCTGATGAAAATCTGCGCTCGCGCATGGAGGAGGGCAGAAAAATTAGTGATCAAGCCTGGATCCAAAGTTCACTGGATTTCAATCGCTGGTTACAAGACAATGCCTCGAACACCTCTCCCCCAATCCGGCTTTTGGACACAAGCGATCTGACGCCTGTCGAGGCTGCGGCAGAAGTTGATGCATGGATCAAGGGACACGAAGGCCTGGAATAATTTTATTGTCTATTCTCATACTCTCTACTCTTATCTGAGAGAGGGACCTGTCCGGACTGACCGCCGGTATACCTTGTCCCATAACCGGGATTCTCTGCAGGACGATAGGCATTCGGGTACTGAACATCGGTCGATACATCCAGCGAAAGTCGCTTCAAAAGGTTATAGACGTCATAAGGGTTCTCGATGTTTTTCAAGCGATGTCCCGATGTCGTTCGGCTGTTGCTGCCCCTGGATCTTGTCGTGACGTCCGGAGTGAGGCG
Organism: uncultured Fastidiosipila sp.; assembly: GCA_964548975.1. Taxonomy (GTDB): domain Bacteria; phylum Bacillota; class Clostridia; order Saccharofermentanales; family Fastidiosipilaceae; genus JAAYZH01. The sequence goes on along the minus strand of CAZJTS010000159.1, from coordinate 2,209 downwards.
AATGGTGCCTCTGTTCTGCATCTTCTCTAAAAGCCCGACATTTACGAACAGTTGTTGAATCTCATAATGTTCCAAGCTCTGAAAATCGCGGCCAATTATACCTGACATGATATAGACTCTGCGACTTGTAATTGCGTACTCAATCTTTCTCCAAGCGAAGAAGCGGTAAATGGGACTGAAAATCGCAATCCAAACCGGGATAAGGTGGAGGATAAAGAAAGGGATGAGAAACCCTCCCATACCGCTGAATGCTGAACCGCCTCTGTTAATGGTCCAAATCATGCCAATGATGAACAGATCGACCAAGGCCCAAAATAAGGCAAAGATATAGAACACCGGGTTCCCCAGAGTATAGAGAAAGCGCCCCGGTTTGCCCTGCCACATAATCTGTTCGTTATTATCAATCACTTTTTCCAGCATAGTGCCTCCTCAGCATATCTGCGGTTCCCTGTAAGTTACTATTTAATCTTAACGAAGATTTTGGCCAAGCGTAGTACGAGAGGTAACAGCCTACTAGTTTTGTTCCTCAGCAATCCGGCTTCGATAGACCTTCATCTTCTCAGTAAAGATCTCAGCAGTACTTGGCGGAGTGTAAGTGATGGTATTCGCACCGGCTTCGATCGTTCTGAGAATGCTCTCCGCCGTAGGGCCGCCGGTGGCAATAATGGGAAACTCTTTGCCGACAATTTCCCTGACTTTACGCACGAGATCAGGTGTGTTTGCACCACCGGATACATTCAGTATGCCGGCACCGGCTGCCACCTTCCCTTCAATGTCGTCGAATTCCGTACCTACAGTCGCGATGACCGGGATGTCAACATCCCTTACCATATCGCGAATCACTTCGTTCGTGGTCGGGCTGTTTACTACAACCGCGGCCGCCCCCAGAAGTTCAGCCTGAAAAGCGATACCGATGGAACGTTGCCCGGTCGTGGTACCGCCACCGACTCCTGCAAAAACAGGCACATTCGAAACGTTAATCGCGGCTTGAGTAATAATGAGTTCCGGTGTGAAGGGATAGACGACCATAAGCGCATCGGCATTGTGATTACGCATGGTTGCGATATCCGTTGTAAAGATCACCGACTTGATGCGTCGGCGCATGATCTGAATTCCCGAGGCTTCATAAATCTCTTCGGGCACCTGTATAATCGACTGGCGCAGCACGGAATCTACGCGTGGGACGAATTTCCGTTCCCTGGGCAGGGGCTTTTTCTCTTCTGTATACATATCCGAAACTCCTGACATATCAATTTCCAAAGCTCATTCTACTGGAAGGGTTCCGGAAGGGTCGTGTCTCTAACTCACCGTCCATGTCCGGTGCAACAAATTGTTGTAATTTGTTGCAATTTGGGGCACCCACAGGCCGGCTAAGCTTGCTATGCTGATAAAAATCAACGAAGGAGACAACTTATGCTTACACAGAACTTCCCGGAAGAAAGGCCCAGAAAACTACGCCGCGTATTCGCTGAACAGCCCACCCACTATTTCCCGCTTAATACCAGGCGATCCAAAATCGTCTTCGAATATCTCAATGACGACCCTGAGCACATGAAACACTACAGTGAGAAGGAGAAAAACGCCTGGATTGATGCAGGTTATGAAGTGGTCACGATCACTAAGTCACTCTTGTACGACAAAGATAAGTATCATGAAAAATTGGTTGAAGCCGTCCTACTCGACGGTCGAAAAGATCCCCGAAAGAGTTCGAAACATAACGAGTACTTCGGACAGATCTATGAGCTGATGTTTGAATAAGCTCTGTGTGAGCTTAACTAGTCGCTGCTTCCTTTACGGAACCTGCTTAAGAGGTGAATAACAGTGACGATAACGATGACGGCTATACCGATATAAAGAAATATCCGTACCAATGTTGCAACGAACACGACAACGAGCAATAAGCCGATAACTAGAATGGCAGCTTTGATGATATCACCTGCCGAGTATTTACTATCCATAATTCCTCCTGACAATGGACCTGGATATTCCAAGCGAAGATTCAGATAAAAATTATACCATTGTTTGTTAGGCGCAGAAAGGTCCAGGAGAGCCTAAAGGCCGTAGAAATCACGACAAGTGTGAAAGGAGATTCTCATGAGTAGAAAAAGCAAGACAGGTCCGATCTTTAGAATGACTAAACAACTCAAACCTGAATATGACCGTCCCAGCGGCATATACCTCTTACACCCCGGAGCCACAGTAGCCATAG
>CAZJTS010000158.1:4673-5004 GCA_964548975.1 uncultured Fastidiosipila sp. | reverse complement strand
GCTCGCATTTGCTATACTAAGCACGCTCAAATTACAATACAAAAGAGGTTTCCATGGACGTACATGAATTATTGGCGCTGATCATTCCGCAATTGGTAGGCTTTATCGACATCATCGGAATTCTGATCATTCTGTTTGGTGTCGTGAGTTCGCTCATCGAATTCATCAAGTACCGTTTGGACCTGAACAAGAAACAGGTGCTGGTACGCCTCGCGCAGGCCCTGTCCCTGGCACTGGAGTTCATGCTGGCTGCTGAGATTCTTAAGACCATGCTGATCGAGTCCTCGCAGGAACTCGTACAACTGGCCGTCATCATGATCCTGCGTCTCGT
>CAZJTS010000158.1:0-4663 GCA_964548975.1 uncultured Fastidiosipila sp. | reverse complement strand
GTCTCGTCATGACCTTCGCGCTTCACTGGGAAATCAAGCAGAGTGAAGAGGAGGGCGAACACCTCGTCTACCGGGACAAGAATCCCGATAAACCGGCCTACGAAGGCGAGTCAGACTTCGACTGAACGAAACATTACAGAGAATCGCCTGGGAAAGACGGTTCTCTTTTTTTGTGCATTTTTAGGGTAGAATAGAAGACAAACAACGATGGAGAGGTAGCCTATGCGAACTTTTCAACGCCTCATGCGTGCCTATGAAGGAGCCAAAATCCTGGAATTCGACGAGCATTCCAAATATGTCTTTATCTCCGATTGCCATCGCGGCAACGGCAGCTTTTCGGATGAATTCTCCAAGAACCGGAACACCTACATCCACGCCCTGAACTACTACAATGACCGGGGCTTTACCTACATAGAAGTGGGAGATGGGGACGAGTTCTGGGAAGTCAAGAAGATGAGCATCATCCAGGAAGCACATACAGATGCCCTGCATGCGATGAAACGCTTCCATGACGACGGCCGTTTTGTCTACATTTATGGGAACCACAACATCATGATGCGGGACGAAGCCTTCGTTCGCGAACACTATTACCAGTACTATAATGAATTCACCGAACAGGACACGCCACTGCTGCCCGGTCTCCAACCGGTCGAAGCCGTCCGCCTGGTGCATAAGCACACCGGGCAAGAAATCTTCGTTGTGCACGGACATCAGGGGGACGCAGGCAACGATCAGTTCTGGCGCATCAGCATGCTGTCGTTGCGCTACTTCTGGCGTTATCTGCATTCGTTCGGGATCAAGAACCCCGCTTCACCCGTCAAGAATATTTTCAAACGCCATAAGATTGAAAAGAACTATGCGAAATGGATTGCCACGAACCGCAAAGCCCTCATCTGCGGTCACACCCATCGCTTCAAATACCCGCGAACCGGCGAGCTTCCGTACTTCAACACTGGCAGCTGCGTTTATCCCACAACGATCACCTCACTGGAACTAGAGCACGGCCTGATCTCCCTGATCCGCTGGAAAGTACTGGTGAACGCGGAAGGTGTGATTCAGGTCCAGCGTATGGTCCTGAAAGGACCCAGACGGATTGAAGATTTTGATATGCGGGATGTTTCCGAGCGCAGGGTGGAGAATGCGTTCGAACGGGCCAAAGTCGAGATCAAAACCTCTGGCGAAACCGTCGAAGGCGGCAAGGTCGAGCCGGAGTAGGGGGGAGAAGATATGGTAGAGAGTAAAGATACAATAGCAACACCGCCAGGGACGATTATCCAGGAGCAGCTGGAAAGTCTAGGGATTTCGCAGCAGGTATTTGCGGATCGTATGGATCTGTCCGAAGCGAAAGTAGAGCAATTGATCCAAGGGGAATTGCACCTCACGCAAGAAATAGCGATCAAGCTAGAAAACGTTCTGGGTGTGCCCGAAAACTTCTGGCAAACCTTGGAAGAAATTTACAGGCAGAAACTTGAACGTGTTGCCAGGGAGAATGCCTGATCGGGCGAGTCAAGCTTACTCGCGTGTGGTGCCTCCGGCCTGATAGGTGACCGGTAATGTAATCAGTTGTGGTAAACTGGAGAAATCCTTCGCAAGCACCATGTTGACTGCGACTTCAGCAATATCCTCCACGGGTTGAACGATGGTTGAGCAGATGTATTCGTGTTCGCCGAACATTTGAATGCCATCGAACCCCACGATCTGCAGATCTTCAGGCACGCGGAAACCGAGGTTTTCAAGTATTCCACGAACCTGGTGTGCCATAAGATCGGTCCCACAGAATACGCCGTCGAGCATCATTTCTCCATCTTTAATAAAGGAAGTAAGAAATTTTTCAAATTCTACTAATGGTTCTCCCGCCGTCAGATTACAGATTTCAAAATCTATGCCGAGTTCGACACATTTCGCAACGAATCCATCTCTGCGTTTGTTCGTTTCATTCGGTAATGAGGAGCCGTGTTTGAGGTAAGCGATGTGGCGGCAGCCCAATGCTGCGAGCTTTTCTGCGGCCAAAGCACCGCCACCGAAATTATCTGAAGCTACGCAAGGAACCGAGACACTAAAAAATCGGTCAATCGTGATGAAGCGTATCCCTGGAGGGATCTCCAGAGTAGGGTTGTAAGTCAATGCGATAATTCCATCGACACGCCCCTGGCGTACAAGTTGAATAAACTCCGTTTCACGATCATGGTCGTAATCCGTAAAGCAGAGAAGCATCCGGTAGTCGTGTTTCTCTAATTCCCTGTTGATATAGTTGGTTAATTTAGCAAAGTAAGGGGTAATCGTATTGGGAATTATGAGCGCGATCGTATCGGTCCTTTTGCTTTTCAAAGCTTTCGCGCTAGGGTTCACCTGATAGTTCAGCTGTCGAATGGCCTCTTCTACACGTTTCCGGTAGGAGGCACCCACCGGAAGATTATTAAGGACATTGGAAACAGTTCCTACAGAAACACCCGCATGCCTGGCTACATCCGCAATTGTCGTATTAGATTTCTCGTTATTCATGAATCCCTCCGTTCGAGACTATTATAAAGCACTTGATGAACATAGCAAGTATATTCATGAATAAGATCAATGAACAGAGAGGATTCTGCAAGTTTCCTATTGACATTAGCACAGGAAAAGATCGAGCAGTTTAGGCAAATTGTCAAATTATTTGCTCATTCTAAATATTTGAGCTGAATTTATTGACAAGAAGTGCTGCGGTTGGTACTTTGGTTTCATACAGATGAAACGATTCATGTAAGTCATGAATACGAAAAGGTGAAGAGGAAAGGGGAACACTTGTGAAACACCCGAGAAGGACCAGACCATCCGCATCGATCAAAAGTACGGCGCATTACGTCAGGCACCATTGGCAACTTTACGTCATTTTTCTTTTGCCAGCATTACTGATCACGATCATTTTTAAGTACATACCGATGGGTGGCGTATTGATCGCTTTCCAGCGTTATAACCCGATTCGAGGTATCCTTCAGAGCCAATGGGTTGGATTCACACATTTCCAACGGTTTCTTTCGTCACCGGACTTTCTCAGATACCTTATGAACACACTGAAGCTAAGCGTGTATGGTCTGCTATGGGGGTTTCCGGGACCGATTATTCTGGCCTTGTTGCTGAATCGAATCCACAACCCGAATCTTAAGAAGAGAACGCAGTTAATTCTTTATATGCCAAACTTTATCTCTGTCATTGTTATCTGCGGTATTGTCCGGATTCTCCTGTCTCCGACAGGACCTGTGAATATGTTCCTGGATGCAAGAATCAACTTCATGACTATGCCTTCCGCTTTCCGGACAATCTATATCAGTAGTGGCATCTGGCAAGGCGCAGGCTGGGCATCGATCATGTACACAGCAGCACTCGCAGGCGTGAGCCATGAGCTAAAAGAAGCGGCCCTGATTGACGGCGCAGGCATTTTTCAGCAGATCAAGGCCGTCGAGTGGCCGGCGATTAAGGATTTAGTAATCATACAGTTCATTTTAGCAGCCGGGAATATCATGAGCGTCGGGTTCGAAAAAGCATACGCATTACAGACCGATCTTAATCTCACAACTTCCGAGATTATCTCTACCTATGTTTACAAGATTGGCCTGCTCGATGGGAATTACAGTTTCTCGACTGCGGTTGGACTTTTCAATACGGTGATCAATGTCATATTGCTCGTTTCTGTAAACATGGTGATTTCACGTATGAATGAAGGTAAGGGGCTGTAAGGAGGCATTATGAAAACGAAATTCTCCAGTTACTCAATACAAGACAAACTTTTCTTAATTGTTGGCTTTATTCTTCTCGGTGCTTTTGTCGTATCGATCCTGCTGCCTATGATTTATATCGTTGTGGCATCCTTCATTGATCCGATTGTTTTACAAAACCAGGGGATCACACTGGATTTCAGCAAATGGACCTTGACCGCATATGAGCGTGTGGTCAGCAACAACCAGATCTGGGTGGGCTTCAGGAATTCCTTTGTGTACTCCATTGTATTTACTGCTCTCTCCCTTCTGATCACACTACTGGCTGCATACCCGATGTCGCGCAGTGATTTCAGAGGTCGTAAATTGTTCAATGTCATCTTTATCATCACGATGTTCTTTAATGGTGGCTTGATCCCAACCTATCTGCTAGTGACCAGCCTTGGTCTGAAAAACAGTATGTGGGCGGTCATCATTCCTGGCGCCTTTAGTGTATGGAATATGATCATCGCAAGAACGTACTTCCGGAATGTACCCGCAGAACTCCATGAGGCTTCAGACGTCGATGGTGCAACAGATCTGGTGTATTTCTTTAAGATTCTGCTGCCTGTATCTGTCCCTTTGATTGCTGTGCTTGCTATGTGGCAGTTTGTCGGAATGTGGAATAGCTACTTTGATGCGTTGATCTACCTGGATGCACCTTCGAAACAACCACTACAGCTCGTATTGCGGGCGATTCTCATCCAGAACCAACCGGAACCGGGCATGATTGCGGATATGCAAAGCACTGCGGAAAGAGCGCAGTTAGCTGAGCTTCTTAAATACGCAACGATTATTGTTTCCAGCTTGCCTTTGCTGATGATCTATCCATTTATCCAGAAGTATTTTGACTCTGGAATCATGGTTGGCTCTGTAAAAGGCTAAATATAGAAGGAGAGAAAGTATGAGAAAAACACACAGAACACACTGGA
>CAZJTS010000157.1:0-5008 GCA_964548975.1 uncultured Fastidiosipila sp. | reverse complement strand
CGCTTACCATCAGAACTGCTGTAATTACTGAGTGCCCGGCTGTGGATATGTGCAGAAGTCAGGCGGAGCGCATCAGGCCCCAGGGACTGCTGCCTCTCACGCATCCGCTCCAGAGCAGACACAATATAAGGCCCATAGTCCTCTTCTAAACGCGAGAAATCCCCGGACGCCAACGCCTGATAACAGGCCAATAATACGGTCTGGGCCTGAGCCCCCAACGCATCCACACGCAAATCCGGAAAATCACGGGCGATCTGCGGCAGATAAATGCGGTCCATGGCGTTCAGAGAACGAGGCGTATCCTCAAGCTCCGGCGCTGCGGTCCGAGCAGCCTGGAGCAGGCGCCCGGCATCGCGAGTAAAGGCGCTCTTGAACCAGCTTTTCACAGCCCGCACCGAGCGCACCGAGGCGAAAATCAGGATAGCAACAACTAACAGAATAACGAGCCAGGGCGAAATATTACTGAACACGAGCATCTTAAATATTTCCCACGTGGACGTTTTTCAGGTATTGACGGGCAACTGAGGCGAGTCTAAGTACGGTTCCGGTCGGGGTCGGTACTTTGGAGTCGCTCCGGTGCCGCGGGAAAAAGCGGTTCAGATGCAAGGGAATCTCGGGATTGAGCGAGGCAAGCCAGGCCGCCTCCGCCGCCACTTCCTCATCTTTATCGTTCAGCCCCGGGACAATCAGGGTCGTGACCTCCACATGCGCCGACTCACTCGCCAGTTCAATGGTCTTTTTCACCGTCTCGAGCGATCCGCCCAGCTTCTTATAGCCCGTTTCCGTGAAACATTTCAGATCAATATTCCAGGCGGTAGTCAGGGGCAGGAGCCTCGAGATATAGACTTCGTTGAAATTGCCGTTGGTAATCAGGACAGTTTCAAGCTGATGTTTCCTGGCCAAATAAAAGACTTCCTTCACCCACTCATAATTCACGAGCGGCTCATTATACGTAAAAGCGATTCCGATATTGCCCGCATCACGCGTGCGCAGAGCGGTGCGGACCAATTCCTCTTTTCGGACATACTGACCGGTCGCCTCCGCCTCTTCTTCGGAGCAGAGCGCGATTTCATGATTTTGGCAAAAAGAGCAACGCATATTACAGCCGAACATCCCTACAGAGAGGATCTGGCTGCCCGGATGGAAGTGCGCTAAAGGCTTTTTCTCAATCGGGTCGAAGGCAATCGTTGAGGTGAAGCCTCTGCGAAAGGGCTTAACCCTGCCATCAATATTGCGACGCACCTTGCACAGACCTGCTTCATCAGGTTTCAGACTGCACAGGTACGGACAGAGTTTACACTGGGCTTTTTTCGGCGAAGGGTCTAGCCGAGGAGCCGGACTTTCTTTTTTTTCGTTTTCAGTACCGGCACGTCCACGTAGACCGGGAGCAATGACCGCCGTTTGCGATTGACTTTGCGTTTTACTTTGCGGAATCTCGGTGAAGTGATCTCGAGATCCAGGAACGGCTTCTTCGTATTCAGTTCGAAATGGACTACGATTAATGGTTTCATTCATCTACTCTTTCTCCGCTGAAGCGTGTTACTTTGAAGCGTTGCAGGCGAATCGGTTCTCCCGGTTCGATCCCCGCTTTGCGTCTGGCAATTGCGATCTGATCCTCGAACGAATCCACCCCGTCCAGATCCGGCAGGAGCAAGCCCTTGCGCGACCCGGCCGAGACGATAACGCCATACTTTTTCACATCGAGATCCGCGGGTGACTGGATGTCTTCCGGCTCCTCGAGGATATCTACACTATACGTCAAATCGCCCAATTCGTCCGTTTCAACCGCCGGAAATCGGGGGTCATTCACCCCGGCGCTCACCGCATTCTGAATGATTTCTTCAGCCAGGCAGGCACAGGTCGGACTGACCGTTCCAATGCAGCCTCGGAGCTCGCCCTGTTTATAAATGGACACGAAACAAGGCGCTTTCTGAATTCTCAGCGGCTCCGGAAGCGCTTCCGCTTCCTGATCCGTCAGGGCTAAGGTCTCGCCGTTATTGACGTAGCTTTCCAACGCTTTTTTGGCCAAAGCCGTGTACTTCTCACTATCCTCATTCTTATACATCTTCTGTCCTCTCTTTTGGGCAATAGCGGGCGACGGCATAGCCGACGCCGAACGTATCTTCATGACTCAGCAACTCGCTGCTGTAGTCGCGGTTTCTCAAGACCCCCGCCAGGATCGCGAACGAGCGGATCCCGCATTCGCCGACTTCCTCACAGAGTCCGTCATCATAGGTGAGCATGCGCTCGAGATCGCCTTTGGCCAAAGCCCGGACCACATCCGCCTCGAACTCCGGTGCGGCCTTGCTCATTCCGTAAGGCCCATCCGCCTTCAGGCGATGGGACAGATCTCCACTCGCGATGAACACCACCCGTTTCGAAGTTTCACCAAGCCAACGGCTGATCACCTCGCCGAACTTCGCGTGCGTCTCATGATCGAAGCTCGAGATCGCAATTCGAACAATCTTCGGGCCCACCCGGAGCCGCTCACCGGCATCCTGACCCTCTGCCCGGGCGATGAAATAAAGCGGCACTAAACTCCCGTGATCCGAGCGGCGTCCCGGCCCCTGCGTCTCGGTGAAGCTCCCCGCTGATAAGCCGGAAGCCTCGGCCAAAGTCCGGATCTCCTCAATCGCCGCTTCATCATAATGGGCTTCAATAGAGGGCTGTGCCGTACGAAAATCCTTAAAGGACGACACCCAGTTTTGGCCGGTGGAAATATAGAAATGATTGCGATACATCCGGTTGTGAGGCGAAACAATCAGGATGGTGTCGGGCTCGAGCGAGACAATTTCCTCAGCAATTTCGCGATACGCGCTGAGCGTCTCAGGCACCATCTCCTCCTGCCCCTGCCCGACCTCAGGCACGACCAGCGGCGGATGGGGCACCACATATGAACATAAAAGCGACATCTCAAAACCTCATTTCACTCATCACTTTTCACTCGAATTGCGCAAAGGGTTTACATAGCTATTGTAACAGCTATGCAGATTCGAGGCCTCCGAAACTGCTATAATCGTCCCGAAAAGATGTAAATTCTCTATTAAAGGAACGGCCTTCCGGAGGCACAGCAAGGAGTAGCACCATGGGTAAGATTCACGTTAACGGCAGCGCATTCAAGGTCGTCCCTCACGACCGCATGAAGCTCATTATGTCCCTCATGGCCAAAGGCCAGAACCTCAAAACCATCAACCAGGCCAACGAGAAACAGGTCGCCCGGTTGGTTCAGGCCCTCGAAGAACTCGGCATCGGTCTCGACCGCCTCCAGGTCCAGGCCACTTCGATCGGCAAACACTGGAACAACAACCTCGAAGAGCTGATCGAGACCCGCTCGTTCATTTTCGAGAGCGACCTCGACATCCCTCTGCTCAATCGGCTCAACCACCTCTTCAGCCAGGCCGTCACAGACGGCAATTTCCAAACCGAGTTCTCCGTCGGCGAACCCGAAGCGATCAAGCAGTCGCTGATCCGTGACGCCATTGCCGACTCCCGGGCCAAAGCCGAGCTGATCGCCCAATCCGTCGACCAGAATCTCGGCCGCGCCGTCGATGTAAACCTCGACAGCAACCAGGGCCCCATCCACATGCCCCGGATGGAAACCTATGCTGCCTTCGACAGCGCCTCAGCCAAATTCTCCAGCAGCGCGGACCAGGCCTCCCCTTCCGAAACCCGTTTCGAGCAGTCTGTGAATGTGACTTGGGAGATGGATTAGGTTATTTTTCACCGGAAACGGGAGGAATGTCTAAACAGATCGACTTCCGGGGAGGGATTACAGGGCAATGTCGAGAACATAACCGTTTGTGTATTCATCGTTCTTGACACACCCCCCAATCATTGCAATAATCCCTCCTAAATCTGACAGACGTCAGGAAATATCTTAGAGGGAGGCCCGACAAATGAATACAAATATCCAAGGCCTCTTCTCCATGCGAATGCGCAGCTCCCGGACAGTTTCCGCTCTGAGTTGACGCCAGTTCTTTACCCTATCCATAAGCATACCCACAACTAGTCGACTTCTCAGATTGTCCGGGAGTATACCTGGTATTTACCGAACATCATTTAAGTTTTTAAGGAGAAGTTTATGTCTATTTATCGTTTTGAAACCCTGCAGTTACATGCCGGCCAGGAACAGCCCGATTCCGCTACAGGATCTCGCGCCGTCCCGATCTACCAGACCACCGCTTATGTCTTCCGCGATTTCGACCAGGCGAAGGACCGCTTCGCTTTGGCCGATCCCGGCAACATCTACACCCGCCTGACCAACACCACCAACGATGTCTTCGAGCAACGCATCGCCGCCCTCGAAGGCGGTGTCGCCGCCCTGGCCGTCGCGTCCGGAGCTGCAGCGATTACGTACACGATCTTGAATTTGGCCAAAGCCGGGCACAACATCGTCTCCTCGCGCACCATTTACGGCGGCTCCTACAATCTCTTCCGCCACACCTTGCCCGAGTACGGGATCACCACGGAATTCGTCGACGGTTCTAATCCTGAGAACTTCGCCAATGCCATCAATGACGACACCAGAGCGCTCTTCGTCGAAACCATCGGCAACCCGAACGCCGACCTCGTCGACATCGCTGCCATCGCCGAGATCGCCCATGCCCACGGCATTCCCCTCGTCATCGACTCAACTTTTGCCACCCCATACCTGCTGAGACCGATCGATCACGGCGCGGATATCGTCGTACATTCCGCCACGAAATTCCTCGGCGGCCACGGCACCTCCATCGGTGGCGTCATCGTCGACGGCGGCAAATTCGACTGGGCCGCCTCAGGCAAGTTCCCCTCCCTAACCGAAAACAACGAATCCTACCACGGCGTCAGCTTCACGCGCGACGTTGGACCTGCGGCGTTCGTCACCCGCATTCGCGCCGTATTGCTGCGCGACACCGGTGCTTCGCTCGCACCCCTCAATGCCTTCCTCTTCCTGCAAGGCCTGGAAACCCTCTCCCTGCGCATCGAGCGCCACGTCGAAAACACCCTCAAAGTCGTCGATTACCTCAAA
>CAZJTS010000156.1:1804-5010 GCA_964548975.1 uncultured Fastidiosipila sp. | reverse complement strand
ATGATGAGGACCATTTCTTGCCACATATCATCGAGACCGAGCGGCAGAACCTGCACATGGCGCTTTTGGCCGAGGAGAATGATCTCAGCCAATACGCCTATGACAGGGCCAAAGCCCATCTATATTGCGATGGCACTCGTCTGCTGAACCCGTTGGGTGACAAAGACCGTCTGAGCGCGGTCGACAAAACAAGTTTGCGTCAAGCCTGGATGCGAATGCTGGCTGAAGGGCGGATCCATGCTCTGCTCTTGGGCAATATCGGGGATACCAGTATTGCCGACCGGGTAGCGCATGAATTATCTGGGATCCCGCGTTCTCAAACCGCCATGCAACTGGTTGCAGGTCGGAATCCGCAAGTCCGGACCCTGGCAGGTGATAAGAGTATTGTCGAAATCGCGGAAGGGGAGCTGGCTCACGTTGTCGCTGTCTATGATGGTATGCCTTTGTACACTTCGCTGCAGAGCTTGTCCGGTCATGTGCTCAATCTCATGCTCGGTGCTTCCGCGCAGTCGCTTCTTTTCCAGGAAATTCGCGAAGCATTAGGTTTCGCGTACTATGTAGATTCTATTTATGATCCTTTTTCCCGCACTGTAACGATCATCGCGGAAGTGGATTCCTCAGAGGTAGAAGAAACGAACAGAGCGATCGAAGCTCAAGTTGCCAGGCTTGCAGCAGGCGACTATGAAGAGGCCTTGTTCGCAGGTGCGAAGAAGCTGTTCCAGAACGATCTGTCGCAAAAGGAAGATGACGCTGAAGACCGACTGGCCTTTATTAGCGAAGAGCTTTTAGCCGGAGCGAAATTCAATATCGATGAAGCGCTCATCTACAGTGACACCATTGAACAGGCGCAGATAACCGCTATTGCCGCCAATTTGCGTCGCAGGCTCACGTATGTTCTGCGTCCTTCTGCAGATGCAGACGATGAGAAGGGGGAGCGCTCATGAATCCGCTGCCCGGAATTATTCGTTATGATCGCAAAGATCGGGTCAGCGGCCAGTTTGTGCACGTGTACCAGCATCGCAGCGGTTTCAAAATCGATCTCATACCGAAGGAAGGCTTCCGCAACAAGTATGCCGGCTTCCTGATTCCCTATGGAGCTGAGCACACACGTTTTCGGGACATTGAAGACGGCAGCGAGGTCCATGCCGAGCTCGGTACGGCTCATTTCCTCGAACACTGCCTGCTAAGCAGTCAGGACTCATCCGGAATTATGAGCGCGTTGACCGCTCTTGGTGTCGATGTAGACGCCTATACGGCCTCGGATCATACCCTCTATTCATTTAGCACAGTCGAATCTTTTGATGAAGCCCTGTATCTTTATTTCAAGGCCATGTTTGCCCCGGAATTCAACGATGAGAAGACCGAGCGCGAAAAAGAGATCATCAATGCCGAGTACAATATGTACAAAGAAGATCTCAGCAGTGTGGCCAGCCGTGTATTGCTGCGGAACATGTACAGGATTCCTGAGCTGTACGAAGATATTTTGGGCACCGCTGAAAGCATAAGCAGGATTACTACCAGTGCGCTCGAGCAGATGCACCGTAACTTCTATACAGCTACGACGATGTCCCTGGTCTTGGTGGGCAGTTTCGATGAAACAGCCTTGATTACGAAGATTGCCGGCTGGCTCGATGAGCTGGCAGGGAATGGCAAACATAGGCCTGAAATTATGCCTCTGGTCGAGAGTGAAGGTGGTGTGGTCTCAGCTGAACAGAGACTTGAGCTGCCCTACAGTACCTCGTCTTTCTGGTTAGGCTATCGCAGCAAAATGCGGAATGGCAGCGCACGCCGCGAAGGGAGCGAGTTGTTGCGCAGCCGAGTAGCCGGCCAGCTAGTACTTGCCATGCTGATCGGTCCCGGATCGCAAGCTTTTGAAGAATTCTATGCTGATGGACTTGTCGATGAGTCCCTCTCATTCTCTTACACGGTCGAACCCGAGTACGCTTATCTTATGATCAGCGGCGATTCCATGCAGCCTGAACGCGCGGCAGAGAAAATTTCCCGCCGTTTAGAGGGCTTGGTGAAGGACAAGATCTACGACGATAATCGAATGACAGAGCTGATCCGCTCGAGCCTGGGCAGATTTTTGCGCTCGCTCGATGATGTCTCGCGCTGCGGTGAAGCGGCTGCAAAAATTCGCCTCAGTCATCTGGAATTTTCGGATTTTGCCTCTGTGTACTACCATGCGCAAAATCCCGCTATGACCGAAGAACTGAGCTTTGTTCGTGCCGAAAATCGAGCCAGCGTAATCGTGCACGGACGCAAGAAGGGACGAGATGAACGATGAACTTTGATTTTTTAGTAGATTTTCCGGGACTGGGAATTTTCGATTGGGGGATCAATCGGGTAGCTTTTGCGCCATTTGGCGTCGAAGTCTACTGGTATGGGCTGCTGATCGCTTTCGCCTCGATCCTCAGCATCTTTTTGTCCCAGCGCGAAGCCGCTAAATTCGGCCTCGAGCCGGATTTTGTCCTCGACAACTTCCTGGTCATCATTCCGTCCATGATCGTCGGCGCCCGCCTCTATTACATTATCTTCACGTGGGATCTGTACAAAGACGACCTGATGAGCATCTTTGACACACGCAAAGGTGGTTTAGGCTTCTACGGCGGCGTCATTGGCGGACTGCTGGGCATCATCATCTTCCATCTGATCAAGAAACGTCCGCTTGAACGATTTCTGGACTTCATTGTTGTCTACATTCCGCTGGGACAAGCCATCGGCCGTATCGGCAACTTCATCAACCAGGAAGCCTTCGGAACGAACACGGACTTACCCTGGGGCATGATCAGCAATGGGACCACAGATTATCTCGCTGCCCATCCTGAGCTTGGCCAAAACCCTGCCCTGCCGGTCCACCCCACCTTTCTGTACGAATTCATCGGCAACCTAATCCTGTTTTTCATTCTCCACTATTTTCGCAAGCGCAACCGAATTCCCTACGGCACAATGGCAGCCTATTTTATGGGCTACGGTATAATTCGCTTCTTTGTCGAGGGGATCAGGACAGACTCGCTTTACATCGGCGACAGCGGCATCCGCGCTTCGCAGCTGTTATCCGCAATCATGGTCGCTGTATCTCTGCTCTATTTGCTGGTGGTCAAACGCCGTAAACACATCGCAAAGACCGCCGAAGCTGAAGCGCTCTTCGAAGCGGCTGCCCAAGCTCGCGAGGCTTCGGCTCCTGCAGCGGGATCGGATTCGGA
>CAZJTS010000156.1:0-1704 GCA_964548975.1 uncultured Fastidiosipila sp. | reverse complement strand
AAATCCTCCTAATCCGAGATTTGAGGTCGAATGGAGTGGAATATTTGCAAGGAAATAGTAAATGGAAGTATAAATATTGACTTTCTTAAACAGCTAGGGTCGGATTACAACGCTTTTTGTCATCACGAGCCGCCCCGGTGACACTACAACTTTTATTATTGGCATTTTGCTTGAATAAAAGTCCCACAGTTTGTACAATACTAAGCAAGTGGAGCAAAGTGGCTTCATTTTGCACTAAAGTGGTTTATTGTGGTGAATGTAAGGAGTTTTGTATGGCGCGTTACACGCATGTGACAGATCCGAAGGGCAGATTGATTTTGCCCGCCAAGCTTCGAGAGAGCTTGGGTTCTGCCGTCTTCGTAACGAACAGCCTGGATAGGGGCTATTTGGCCATTTATACTGAGGAACAATTTGACTTGATTCGCATCCAGCTCAACAGCTTGCCCGGTACAGACCCGCTGGCAAGACGTTTGCGCAGAGACATTATTGGCGAGGCTTGCCGTACCCAGCCGGACAGCCAGGGGCGTATCAGCTTGACGGAGGAATTGTGGCAGAGTATTGGCGTCACGGCAGGTGACTCGGTTTGCCTGATTGATATGGGTGACAGCTTGCAGCTATGTTCTGAACGTTTCTATATTAGTGAGAAAGAGCAGGAGGTCCCGCTGAGTGACTTGTCGCTCTCGGACTACGCGATTAGAGGGATACTCTGATGGCGGCTGAATTCATTCACAAGAGTGTATTGTACGATGAGACGATTCAGGCTCTGGCGATTAAGCCGGATGGCTGTTATGTCGATGGCACTACAGGTGGAGGGGGGCACAGCGCGGGCATTTTGGCGGCTCTGGGCGTCGGTGGCAGACTTTACTGCCTGGATCGTGACCAAGACGCGCTGCAGGCTGCCCGAGGCCGCCTGGAGCAAGTGGGGAGCGCGGGTAGATTTGTCTTGTGCCACAGTGTCTATTCTATTTTCGACCGGGTCTTGCAGGAGCAAGGCGAGGCGGGTGTTGATGGGATCTTGCTGGATTTGGGGGTGTCATCCTGGCAGCTTGATCAGAAGGAGAGAGGCTTTTCGTACCGGTTCGAAGGTCCGCTGGATATGCGGATGGACCAGAGCCAGGGTACTACGGCTGCTGATTTGCTTGCGGACATTGACGAGCGTGAGCTGTCCAGGATTTTCTCGGTCTATGGTGAGGAGCACAATGCCAGGCGTATCGCCCGGGCACTTTTGCAGTATAGGGACGAGACCGGACCGATCCGCGATACAATGCAGCTGGCAGAATTGATTGCAGCCGCGCAGCCTGCACGCAGCCGCCGTGAGAAGGGGCATCCTGCCAAGCGTTGCTTCCAGGCCTTGCGCATCGCGGTGAATGGCGAGCTGGATGAGCTGGAGACTTTTTTGGCCAAAGCACCGGATTTCCTCAAGCCCGGCGGCAGACTTGCGATTATAAGTTTTCATTCGCTGGAAGATCGATTGGTGAAACAGGCCTTTCGACGCTGGGAAAGTCCCTGCGAGTGCCCGACTGGTTTACCGTGCGTCTGTGGCAAAATCTCGCTGGGGCGGGCGTACCCTCGCAACGGAATTTTGCCCAGCCAGGCGGAATTGGACGAGTTTCCACGGTCGCATTCAGCAAGAGTCCGTGTATTTATTCGGGCCGACAAGGTACAATAACGGAATAGGAGACAAGATGGCACATACAATCTTTC
>CAZJTS010000155.1:0-5011 GCA_964548975.1 uncultured Fastidiosipila sp. | reverse complement strand
CCGCAAAGTAGCATTCATCAAAAGGCTTGTCTCTATCTTTGGTAATGAAATGATCGAACTCTCCATCCTTAAACGCTAAGCCACCCAAGAGATTCGGTAACGTAAGCTTCATATGAACGATGGCTTCATTGATGGAGCGACAGTTGTTGTTGATATAGCGTAATGCCCTAAGGGCCTTGCGACGTCCCTGATGGCCTTTCATTTCAGTGACCAAAGCCAAGAGCTTCTTCTGCGTGGTTAAGGGCTTTCGCCTCCCATCTTTAGCGCAGAGGCAGTGGCCTAAGAGGATTAGCTTCTCGATGGGGAGCTCATTGGCTAATTGAAGAAAGAGCAGTTCCGCAGAGACGACCTTACCCTTGTAATGGATGGCCTTAGGAGGCAACGGAATGGTGCAAAGATGTACACGCTTACCTTTTCTCCTATAGCGGTGAGCCACATTAAAGACCGTGACATCTTGAGGGCGGTCCTTCTTCTGGAGTTCCGGATGAAAGGCCGCTGTAATGAAGGGAACTCTGAGTTCCTTTAGGGCATCCCAATGAGAAATTACATAGTTCAGATCACGAAGTTGATGGGCCATAGAGCACCTCCTAGAAGATTTCTTAGAAAAAATCATAGAGGTGAAAAGGGCCTTATAGTTCCCACAAATTCCTACAAATTACGACAAATTAGTCCTACTTGTCAGCCCTCAAACGAGGCCTGGCTACTCCCTTCGAGGCAAGTCCAGGAGAAGAACAGAGCTAGTTATGGTAGAACAACTACATATCCGCAGAAATGACCACAGCGAGTGGTGCGGCTCGCTGAAATTACCAGAGAAGTAGCGGCGATGGAGGAACCACTACTTATCAGCAGAAATGGCCAGAGAGGGCGTAGAAATGACCAGAAAGGGCGTAGTATCCGCAGAAATGGCCAGAGAAGTAGTGGCGAGCAGTTACACCCTACGGGGAAGCTGGAAGTCGCGGCCGAGGAGGAGGTAGAGGAGGCGGACGAGAGTGGAAACGATGAGGATACCGAGGGCGAGAGCGAGGGCGATGCCGAGGGTCTCGATGCCGCGTTCGGTGGCGAGGGCGCTGTTACCGTTGACGATGGCCTGCATGGTGTAGTAGATGCCGCTGCCGGGGACTAAGGGGAGGACGCCGAGTATGAGGAAGACGGTGACGGGGGTTTTGTTGATGCGGGAACAGACTTCGGCCCAGATGGAGACGGCAACGGCGCCGGAGAAGGCGGCGAGGATGGGGGTTTGGCCCTGCTGGATCATGAGGGTGTAGACGAGCCAGGTGAGGACGGTGCCGCCGATGGCGGGGATAAAGATGCGTTTGCTGACGTTGTAGAGGAGTGCGTAGCCGACGCCGACGAGGGCGGCGGCGATGAGGTTGGTGGCGAAGTTGAGTTCCATGGGGTCAGCTCCTTACTAAGAGGACGGCGATACCGGTCCCGACGGCGAGGACGATGGCAATGAGGACGGCTTCGATCATTTTGTTGATGCCGGAATTGAAGTCGCCGGTGATGGTTTCGCGGATGGAGTTGGTGATGAGGACGCCGGGGACGAGGTTCATGAGGACGGAGATGGTGGCGATATCCGGGTTTTGGCCGACGCCGAGTAAGTAGAGGAGCTCGACGCCGAGGCCGGCGACGAAGCTGGTGACGAGATGGATGAAGATGGAGTTGACCTGGCCGCGCTCGAGGATGACGAAGAGCCAGCGCATAGCGATGGCGGAGACGGCGGCTGCGAAAATGTCGGCGGGGCGGCCTTGGAAGAGGAAGGCGAAGGCGACGGCGATCAGCATGGAGGCGAGGATGACGGTGGGGGCGCCGGCATTGCGGGTGTTGGTGATGCGCTCGAGTTCGGTGCGGAAGTATTCCAGGGGTCTTTGCTCGCCGGCGCAGAGGTCGCGGGAGAGCTGGTTGAGCATGCTGAGCTTGTGGAAGTTGTTGCCCCGGACGGAGATACGGCGGGAGCTGGTGTAGATGGTGCCGGACTGGTCTTTGAAGGTGATCAGGACCAGGGTGGGGATGGCGAAGGCTGAGGGTTCCTTGGTGCCGTAGGCGTGGAGGATGCGGGTGATGCTGTCCTCGATGCGGGAGGTTTCGGCGCCGACTTCGAGGAGCAGCGAACCGAAGCGCAGGCAGAGGTCCAGCAGCATGTGCTGGTGATTGGCCAAAGCCGGGATGACGAGCTCGGGCTGGGTGAGGTGCTCCTGAACAGTCATGCGTTAGGCTTCCTCGGGCAGGAAGCTTGAGGCTTCGCCCAGGACGGTGAAGCGGAGCTCGTGGAGGGCACGGGTGGCGGCGACGTAGAGCGCGATGCGGTCGAGGTCTGTGTTGAAGTTCTCGGTGGAGGCGTTGCGCACCAGGACCGCGTCGAATTCGATGCCTTTGGCGTTGCCGATGTCGCAGACGGTGACCGCGTAATTGTGCTCTTCTTTGAGATAGTCATTGAAGATGAGCGGGTCGTCGGACTTGATATTAGCTAACGCTGCGCGAAGCTTGTCGGCTTCCTCCGCCGACTTACAGATCACGGCGGCGGTGTGGTAGCCGCTTTCGCGCCAGGTTTGTAGGGTTTCGTAGATGTAGCTCAGTTCCGGGCTTGCGTCGCTGAAAGTGCGGACTTCCACGGGCGCGCCGTGACGCTCGAGCGGCAGGATGGAATCATCATTCAGGATCTGGCGTGAGTACTCGGTGATCTCCATCGTCGAGCGGTAAGAGGTCTGCATCTCGTAGAACTCGGTGCGGATGGTGTCTTTGCGGTAGAGTTGGCGCAGGCGTGTGAGGTAGTGGTCGTCGAGGCCAAAGCGCAGCGCCTGGTTGACATCGCCCAGAATGGTGCGGGGACATCGGAAGATACGCCTGAGACTCTCGTGCGCCAGGCCGGAGAGGTCTTGCATTTCATCGACGATCAGGTGCTTGACCCACGCGGCATCGCTCGGGCCGTAAAGCGAGACTTTCAGCATGGTCAGCAGGCTGAGGTCGGTTTCGTCGAGGTTGCCGCTGCTGAGGAGGTCCGGGTCGACGCCCTTTTCGTCTTTTACCCAGTGAGCGAAAACTTCGTAAGCGCGCCTCAAATCCTGAATCAGGAACATGGCACGGATCGCTGAATTGAGTTCCTCGAAAGCCGCCTGATAGTCCTGGCGGTTCGGCACGAGATCCCCCAGATGGCGCAGAATTGCATCCATTCGGCGGAAGGGCGGCAGGTAGCGGTAATTGATATGGTAGAGCTGGTGGAGGAGCTTGGTGGGCACCTTGAGATAAGGGAGGTTGATCTCCTGAGGCTGAAAGACGTTCTCGGACAGAAATGAGGTGAATTCATCACACCAGTCGATCCACTCGAAAGTCGCCAAACGCGTCCGCTTGGCAGTCGACGCGGGCAGGAAATGATAGTGGATGTAGCGCTCCTCGACTTCGCCGAGTTCCTGGCGCTGAATCTGCTCAACGGTCATGCTGCGGACATTCTCTTCGCCGAGGTTCGGCAGGACCTGAGAAATATAGGCGGCAAAGGAATCGCTGGGCGTCACGAGCAGAATATTGTCGGCCTTGATCCTGGGATCGACATACATCATATAAGCGGCGCGATGGAGCGCGATGGACGTCTTGCCGGAGCCGGCCACGCCCTGAATAATCAGGGTGCGATTGATCTCGGAGCGGATGATCCGGTTCTGCTCGCGCTGGAGCGTGTGGGCGATCGCGCGCATCTGAGCCGAACTCATGGAGCTCAGGACCATCTGCAGGATTTCGTCATGAATCTGGTCGGTCGTGTTGAGGACCCGGATCAACTGGGCGTCTTTGATGACGATCTGGTATTTGGCCAAAAGCTCGCCTGAGATACGCCGCTCCCGGTTCATGAAGGACGTCGGGCCGATCTGAATGACATTGTAGTAGACCGTGGCCAGGGGTGAACGCCAGTCGATAACGTACTGGGTGAAGCTGTCGCTGTCGATGACGTCCTTGAGGCCGATGTAGTACTCGCCGGGCTCATCGTCGCTCATGAAACGGAAGGTGATGTGGCCAAAGAACGGCTGCTTGCGCACCCGGCTGAGCGTACGGAGCTCCTCCTCCTGATCGATGATGGTGCGCTCGTTTCGGGCCAACTCGTTCTGAATGAAGGCGGAATCGATCTGGGCATTCGTGCCGCTGCCGCTGAGCTCCATGTGCTCGGCCCAGGAATCGCGTTTGAGGTCCTGGCTTTCGTCGCCGAGGTCTCGGGTGTTGGTCTCGAGGTAGGCGGTGCGACTGTCTATGTAATCGAGGACTTTGCGGAGGTACTCCTGCTCCGTGCGGAACAGTTTTTGCAAAGCCTCTTCTTTGCGTCTGCGGTTGATTTCCTTATCATTCATAGGCTGTCCTTATTAGTCTTCGAATAGTTCTCTGATATCGTCCAGATCCATGCGGTTCAGGAAGGTGGCGCCGGGCGAGACGATATCGTCGAGCAGGGCTTGCTTGGCCTGCTGCATTTCCTGGATTTTTTCCTCGATGGAGCCGATCGTTACCATGCGGAAAACCTGGACGACTTTTCTTTGGCCGAGACGGTGGGCTCGGTCGGTCGCCTGGTTCTCGACCGCGGGATTCCACCAGGGGTCGTAGTGGATGACGACATCGGCGCCGGTCAAATTCAGACCTGTGCCGCCGGCGCGAAGAGAGATTAGGAAGAGGTCGCCTTCTCCGGCATTAAAGTGCGACACGCGCTCCAGGCGTTCTCTGGAAGGGACCGCGCCGTCAATGTAGTGGATGCTGCGGCCGGCGGCCTCCTGGCGCTCTCTGATGATGGCCAGCATGGAGGTGAACTGGGAGAAGAGCAGAATCCGGTGCCCGGACTCGATCAGGTTGTCGAGGAGATCTTCCAAGGCCTCAAGCTTGCCGCTGCCGCCGGTGTAGCCCGGGACGAAGAGCGCGGGGTGACAGCAGATCTGCCGCAGCCGGGTGAGCTCGCCCAGGATGTCCATCCGCTTACGACTCTTCTCGCGGCTGTCGGCCTGATCGAAGTCGTCAAGCTGACGCCTCGCATTGGCGAGGTGCTTGC
>CAZJTS010000154.1:0-5023 GCA_964548975.1 uncultured Fastidiosipila sp. | reverse complement strand
CCGCCATAGCCTCCGCCAGCTTGATCCGATCCGTCTCCAGCAGACGATTCTGTTCTTGCAGGAGCACGGTCACCTTATAAAGCTCATTTTGCAGAATTGACAGCTCGCCCTCGGCATTCTCCGACATCCTCAAGTTATAGTCCCCGGCCGTTACGCGGGTGAGATAATTGTTGAGGCGGGCGATTTCGCAGTAACGCCGGGCGCTGAATACAAGCGACAGCAGGCAGAACAGGACAGCTAAACCCACTACCGGCCAGAAAGCCTCTGGCCGAAGCAGAGCCGTAAGCGCCACAAGCAGCACGGAAACGAGCACCTGCACACGAAAATCCCGGTTACGCCACATAGCTACTCACCCAGTCGATAGCCCAATCCGCGGACGGTCTGAATATAGGCTGGATCCTCAGGCTCGGCGGCAAGCTTCTCACGGAGCCGCTTGATATAGACCGTCAGGGTATTGTCGTTCACGAACTCGCCCGAGATATCCCAGATCTGTTCCAGCAGGCGTTCGCGGCTCAGGAGCCGGCCCCGATGGGAAGCGAAGATTAGGAGGAGTCGATACTCCAGAGCCGTCAGACCTAACTCAGCGCCACCTTTATACACCCGCCCCTGCTTCACATCGATTACGAGATCCCCGATCTCGATCTCCTCTTTTTCGCCGGCGCTGCGCCTCAGGACATTGCGCACCCGGGACAACAGTTCATTCAGACGAAAAGGCTTCGCAATATAATCGTCCGCCCCCATATCAAGGCCGCGGACCACATCCGCCTCATCATTATTGACGGTCAGGAAGATCACCGGCAAGGTCTGCTGCTGCCTCAGCGTGCGACAGAGATCGAAGCCGCTGCCGTCAGGCAGCGACACATCCAGAATCGCCAGTTGAAAACTCTCCGGCAACACGCGCTCACAAGCCCGGACCCCCGCACAGTGGGTCACCTGATAGCCTTCCGCTTCCAGTGCATAAGTCAGGCTTTGAGCGATAGCCTGATCGTCTTCCACCAGCAGAATCCGCGTCACAGTTTCGCCTTTACTCGCCTACCCTTGCGCAGTCGCCACGCCACCCGTTCATTGAAGTAGACAATTAGAGGGCCCATAAATAGGGCCGTAATGATGGTGCCGAGCCCTGCTTTTTGGCCAAAGAACACGCCCACTGCCACACAAATCACATCCGTGATAATCCGCCAATACTTGAACGGCAGACGGGTGCGCTCCCCGAGCGTCACGGCGATCACGTCATAGGGAGAAATCCCCAGATCCGCGACGATATAAAGTGAGCTGCCGAAAGACAGAATCACCACCGCAAATACCAGCAGGATGGCTCGGACCGCCAGGGTCGGCGCCGGGAAGAGCACCAGCAGTCCCCGCCAGGCAAAATCCAAGGTGTACCCGAAAAACAGTATGTTCAAAAACGTATTGATGCCGATTTTCGAGCGATTCATAATAAACATCGCTACCAGCATAAGCGAAGTCAGAATAATCGTAAACGGTCCGTAGGCCAAGCTCTGCTGCGACCACAAACCGATCTGAAACACCGTAAACGGATCCACCCCGAAATCCGCGATCCTCAGCACCGCCACCGCAAATGCCACAATCAGGATCCCGAAAAAGGTCATGCCCGTGCGTCTATATCGCTCATTCATTCAATAGTTTCTCAATTTTCTCTGTTAATTTATCAGGGGTCGTCTGCGGCGCAAAGCGCTCCACCACCTCACCTCGCCGATTCACCAGAAACTTCGTGAAGTTCCACTTGATCCGGCTGCCCAGCAGGCCGCCCTGCTCGTCTTTCAGGTATTGGTAGAGCTCCGAGGCGCCTTCACCGTTGACCTCGGTTTTGGCCAAAACCGGGAACGTCACCCCATAATTCACTTGACAGAACGACTGGATCTCAGCATCGGTCCCCGGCTCCTGTCCCCCGAACTGATCCGAAGGAAAAGCCAGAATCGTCAAGCCCTGCGCCTTATACTTCTGATAAAGAGCTTCCAGCGCTTCATACTGCGGCGTGAAACCACACTTGCTCGCGGTGTTCACGATCAGGAGCACCTGACCTTCATACTGCGCCAGCGGGTGGGGCTTCCCTGCCGCATCGGCAGGGCTAAAATTATATATTGAAGAATTCATCGTTCGGATCCACCTCTCTTAGTCGGCTGATTTATAACGATGATCATACAGCAAAAGTGCTGTTTTGTGTCGGGATCTTAGATGAACTTGCCGTCTTCACCCACGATTGGAAGAAATGGCCATATCATTTTACAAATCATATTATTAGTGGTCAGTTTTTCTAGTTTTGTGTTCCCTCTCCCCGACAAACCAAAAGCCGGCTCTCGCGAACCGGCTTTTGGCCAAAGGGTCAAGTGGGGCTACGTTTAATCGTCAGTTTCTACTTCGTACTCCAGGATTTTGCCGCTGCGGGCATGGACTTCGATCTCGTACTCTCTACCGTTGGCGTCGAACTCGATCTCGTAGGCGCCGTCGTCCAGCTCAACTTCGAGATCACGCACAGCGGATCTTGCTACGCCTGCTCTCTGAAGAGCGATGGCCAAAGCCTGGTCTCTCGTCAAACGGCCGGCTGTTGTGGGCGCGGGCTGTGTCGGAGGTGTCGTCGGGCGAGCGGTAGGTGCCGGTGTGGTCGGCGCTTGGGTAGTCGGAGCTGCCGTTGTCGGACGTGCCGTCGTCGGGGCCGGTGTTGTAGGAGCCGGGGTGGTCGGAGCGGGAGTCGTCGGAGCAGGTGTAGTCGGTGCAGGAGTGGTCGGTGCCGGATTCGTAGGTGCGGGTGTCGCACGGACCTTATCGTCATCGTCATCACGGTCCACTTCATACTTCACGATTTTGCCATCACGGACGCGAACATCGATATCATAATCGTTGCCCTTGGCATCGAAGTCGATCTCATAAACACCGTCGTCGCGCTCGATCTCCAGGTCGCTGATTTGGCTACGGGTTACCCCTGCTGCCGCCATGGCGAGCTCCAGAGCACGTTCACGGGAAATCTGCTGGGATTGTCTCTGTGTCGGCTGCTGTGTCGGCTGCTGGGTGGGCTGTGTCGGCTGTGTAGTTTGAACAGGCTGAGTTCCTCTGACCCGATCATCGTCATCATCATCGCGGTCGACTTCATAGTCGACGATTTCGCCGTCACGGACACGTACGTCTACATCATATTCGTGGCCGTTGGCATCGAAGTCGATTTCATAGACACCATCGTCAAGGTCGATGTCGAGATCTCGGATCTGGTCGCGGGTGACGCCGGCTTTGGCTAGGGCAATCTCCAGGGCACGTTCGCGAGTAATAGCGGAGCCGGAATTCCCACCGGAACGATCGTCATCATCATCGCGGTCGACTTCGTAGTCGACGATCTCGCCGTCACGGGCACGGACGTCTACATCAAATTCATGTCCGTTGGCATCGAAGTCGATTTCATAGACGCCATCGTCCAGCTCAATGTCGAGGTCGCGGATCTGGTCGCGGGTGACGCCGGCTTTGGCCAGGGCGATGGCAAGGGCTTCCTCGCGGGTGATGTTCGCCTCGGACCCCTTCTGGAGGTCGTCCTGGGATTCCATCTCGAATTCGGTGATTCTGCCGTCCTCGGCTCTGACGTCGATGTCGTACTCGTAGCCGTTGGCATCGAAGTCGATTTCGTAGATGCCGTCATCGAGCTCGATGTCCAGGTCGTTGATGGCGTCTCGGTCAACGCCGACTTTGGCCAAAGCCAAGTCCAGCGCTTCGTCTCTGGAGATACCGGCCTGGCGACTGGCGAGGTTGGTCTCGTTGCTGTCGGCACGTCTTTGCTCGACTTGGGCGGCGGGGTTCAGGTTCATGGTGCGTTCGGCCTGGGGGGTCACGTCGTTGCAGGCGCTGGTCAGTACCAGTGTGCCGGCCAGGGCGCCTACGCTAATAATTCTGACTAACTTTCTCATTTTTCTCTCATCCTTCTCTCCCGGCGGCGCCGGGTTTGTTTCATCTGATGAGACCATCATAGAAAGTCAAGATTAAAGCCAAATGAGAATCTGAATTAGTTTGAAATTATTTTGTGGAGAGCATTTCGATGAACGCTTCCCGGGGTTGCGGCTGATAATTAGCAAGCTTGATGTGCTCGATGGCCTGTTGAAAGACGTAATTCTCCTTCACGATGAAACGCCCCTGAAACGCACCGCAGATGTAATACTTGGAATCAATCTCATCGAGGAAAAGGAAATAGCACTCACCGGGAGTCATCTGGGGAAGCCCACCGGTGACTTTGCCGGCGTGGGCGCCACTCTCATAAACCCGGATCTTTGCGCCGGCATCGAATGGCCCTTTCAGAACGGTCTGAATCTCAACTTCTGTGTTCGTCCAGATATCACTGTTACGAAAAACCAGCTCAGGCGAGCTTACCTTTACCTCCAAAATCGCGTCAGCATCTTCTCGAATCTCCGCCAACGAATTATAGATCGTTTCCAAAGTGATCGGCGCATCCGGGTAGAGCTCCTCCGCATCCAGGCGGGCGATCTGAGCATCCGACAGAGTGGGGCCGGCTTCAGCCAAAGTCTGACGAGTACAGCTCACGAGCCCAAGCAACGCCACTAAGAGAAGCGGCAAGCCAAATCGTTTAATTAACATAGTCCGTACCTCCCTTCATCTATATAGACAGCAAAACGCGGCGGATATTTCATTGATACCAGGCCGCCTGGGTCCGGTATAGTTCTGCATAGGTGCCATCGGCTGCCAGCAAGCTCTGATGTGTCCCCTCTTCTATGACCCGGCCGTCCGCCAACACAACAACTTTATCCGCATAACGCGTGCTCGACAGGCGATGTGAAATGAACAGAGCCGAAGTCTCGCGGCTGACCGAAAGCATATGCCGGAAGATCTCCTCCTCGCTCCGCGGATCCAGTGCCGCGGTCGGCTCATCCATGATGAGGAAGGGACCGCGGTGGAGCAGCGCCCTGGCCAGCGCAAGTTTCTGCGCTTGCCCGCCTGAGGGGAGGACCCCGCCTTTGGCCAAAGCATCCGTCAGGTACTGCTCCTGACCTTGCGGGAGCCCCCGGACCCA
>CAZJTS010000153.1:0-5180 GCA_964548975.1 uncultured Fastidiosipila sp. | reverse complement strand
TATGCTCACCTTTCTTACCGCCATCTCAGGGGCCGGCAGCCGGCTACTCCCACTCGATGGTTCTGATTTTGCTGCCTCATCATTCTAGTTGCATCCAGTTTTCGCTGCCGTCTCTAACCGAGTGTCGCCAGGTAACGCCATGTCGTGTTTCATCTGCTTCGGGGACAAAAGCTGGGACAACTTCAAATACTTTTTTCAAACTCAGTGGGTTGAGTTTTTGTTTTTGTCCCAAAGGGCGCGGTGGGTCGCCTTTGGAGGCTCGATAGCGCCGAAAACGCCCGATTTGAAACTCAATCTACCTTTAGCCTGCAAGCCGCCAGCTGCAATCGTAAGTGAACTAACGCGGGTAGCTTGCATGCCATTCGCGAAACCCCAGGTCGCAGGTCTTCGCCATCAGCGATAAAAGTGAGTAGTCTCAGGTGGCTTGCCCATGAGTTGGCGAATCAAATGAAACTCTGCTCGTTCAACGGCTTCCACACTAGATAAACCACTTGGAGCAGAAGCCGATCTGGAAGACCGAATGGACGAGCATCGATATTCCGAAGCAGACCATCATCACGCAAAACCCGATCCCAACCCATTTCATGAAAGGGTCTTTACCTAGTCTGTCGAAATCCCGTTCTGATCGATCGGGTGAATAGGTGTCGGCGTACACGTCGACCTTGGCAGACTCTTTCGAAAGCAGCTCGAGGGCCTCGTCGAGGTCGCCGGCGAGCTTGTCCCCGTCGATTCCGACCTTGAAAAGGTGTGTCTCGTCATGCTGTCTGAGCGCCGATTCATCCTGCAGCAGGTAGAACCTTTCGCCGTTCACCCCGTTCGCCAGAGCGGTCCTCTCGCTAGAGAACGACCGGATCTCCCTCTTGAGCCTCGGGAAGGCCCCCTTGCGCTCGATTCCGAACTTCTGCGCGAGCGACTCAAGCTGCCAGAGCAGGTCGTACAGCCCCACCGCGGGCAGGAGCTCGGCCCCGTACGCCTTCTCGAGCATCGTCCGCTCGAAGCGGTCGTATGCTCTAATTGCCTCGCCGTAAGTCAGCGTGGTCCCGATTGAGGGCATCTCATTCATCTGCATCGATTCTCCTGTCTGTCGATTAGAGGCTGTTCGCCTCGCAGAGTGCTTCCGTATTCGCCGCGAAGCGCACCCCTCCAGAGGTGAGCTCGACGGGGTGTCCGGATTTGACCAGGTCGCAAAGGGCGTATATTCCATATCCCGCCACCCCGGCAATGGAAACGACGAGGCATCCGAGAAGGCCAGCCTGAGGCCCGGTAATGCCGTTCGTCGCATCGACAAGGGATTTGAGCATGCCCCGACAATCGCTTGCTTTGTTGTCCACCGCATCAATCACCGCGTAGCCTGTAGCGGTGCGTTCCATAACGTCGTTCATCTGCTTACCTCCATTTTCCCGTTGATCCGAGCACGTATCCGCCCGCAATGCCCAAAAGAAGAGCCACTGCACCCGAGACGAGCGCAGGAGACGGCCTCCGCGCCTGAGATACCGAGCAGGTCTCGCTCTCGGGAGCGGACACGCGAGCGAAATCCTCGTCCTCTTTCTCCTCCGCAACCGATCGGGCGATCAGCGAGAGGGCCTCATGCAAGGTTGCTGATACGTACTCGAAATCGATCTCTGGCTCGATCTCAATGGGATGGTGGGCAGCCTCAAGTGCCGCCTTGATGGCGGAGACGTCTTCGGCCCCTAGGACCTCGTCGCCTCTCAGCAGCTCCTCGACTCGACGCGCGATGCTGCCCGTGCTCTGAACCTCGACTCGATCAGAATCGTTCCGAATAAAGGTCTTCTCGTTGGCGTTGACGACAAGGGAGACGATCCTTTCATCAGGGAGCTCGCGCCCAATTGCGTTGGACACTACCTCGCGCAAGACGTAACGTTTGGAGGCCATCCTCTCCCCGACGTTGCGCATGCGCCCGCTTCCGTCCTCGAATCTCAGGATCCCGTCGCTCCCTATCGCGGCAGATCCATCGGTGGGATAATGGCCTTTGATTGCAAATGGAAAAAGGCAGGGACGATGGGCTTCTTCGATAAAGGCTTCGACCCAATAAAAGAGGCGCAGAAGGCTGCGGTCGCTGCAGGAAAAGGAATCGCAAGCGCTGCCGAACAGGCATCGAATGCCGCTCAAAGCGCCGCCGATCAGACGGGACAGGCCATCGGGGACATTGCAGGCAAAGCAAAAGGTGCTGTTCAGAGCATTGGAGATGCGATCAAGGACGGTCCAGAGCCGAAGAGCTTCAAATACAAAACTGAGTTTGTCGATGAGCAAGACGCTGACGCATCGACCCAATCTCAAAGTCCAGCTCCCGAACATATGGCGAAAATGCTCGGCGGTGTAGCTGAAGGAGCCGCAAATGCCGCGAGTGCTGCGGCCGCCGGTGCTCAAGGCGCTGTCGCCGCCGTCGCAGGCAAAGCGGGAGAAATCGCCGATGGGATCAAGCAAGGCGTCGAGAATGCAAGGGCGAAAGAACCAGATGAGTACGAGCTCGCCGTCATCGAATACAACCAAGCCTATACAGATTTGGAGTCAGGAGGGATCGAACTCTACCAGTCCAGGCTGAGGAGCATCGACCTGCTGGACCTCATTACCGACCTGGTGAACTCAATCGCG
The DNA here is from genome assembly GCA_964548975.1 of uncultured Fastidiosipila sp. GTDB lineage: Bacteria > Bacillota > Clostridia > Saccharofermentanales > Fastidiosipilaceae > JAAYZH01. Next base: position 2,567 of record CAZJTS010000153.1, on the reverse strand, counting down.
AACACGCCGAAGTCGTTCGTGGAGGATATCGAGGAGGTGTCCCACAAGAAGCGAAGCTTCAAGGAGTCGGAGTCCTTCGCCCGCGAAGAGCTGGACTCGGCGCGGAAATCGGCGGCCAGCGCCGGCGCCGGCGTCGCAGCGGGCATGGCCGTTGCCAGCATAGCCCCATCCGCCGCCATGTGGGTTGCCACAACTTTCGGCACCGCCTCCACGGGCGCCGCGATCTCCACGCTGTCGGGCGCTGCTGCGACGAACGCGGCGATGGCCTGGCTCGGCGGAGGCGCATTATCCGCCGGAGGAGGCGGGATGGCCGCCGGCAGCACTTTCCTGGCAATGGCCGGCCCCATCGGATGGGGCGTCGCAGGCGCCACGTTGCTGACCTCCATCGCGCTTTTCGTGAAAAAACAGCACAAGATCGCTGAGGAAAAGCACGAGGAGCTCTTGTCGGTAAAGAGAAACACCGAGGCTCTTAGGGAGACGTCTGCAGCGATCGTGGCGCTCAGGACAAAGACCGATGCTCTTCGCGAAGAGCTGTCCGGGTCCTTTATGTCCTCATGCCGCCTGCATGGCGCCGACTACCTTTCCATCTCCGACGACGAGAAACTGGCCCTGGGCTCCTTGGTAAACAACGCGAAGTCCCTGGGCAGCCTCATCGTCGAGAGGGTGGCCACCCAGGACGGTGAATAGCCATGAATACAGAGAAAGTAGTCAAGAGCACTCAGGAGCAGGCCGTCGCCGCATGGATCGGCTTGATCAACCAGATGAGAATCGACGACCTCATCGAGAATCTCAACCGCCAAGACCAGAACCTCGATTCCGCAATGGAGTCCATGAACTGGGCGCTCGGGAAGATCGAGGATTTCGTCATTGCGAACAGAGGCGGCAACAAGGGCGTCCATGGGTTCATCGCCGAGGTGGCCGAATGCGGGTTGGAGAACGCGCAGAGCCTCGTTCATGGCGATAAACCCGCAATGGAATGGGTTAATGACAACGGACCCGCCGACCTTTTGCGCAACGGCGTCGAGATACAGGTCAAGTTCGTGAACGCCGGCGGCAAGTTCTCCCTGGACGCCGTGGCCGCCCATTTGCAGAAGTACCCCGATTTCCTCGACAAAGACGGCATCTACCAGATCCCGAAGGACCATCTCGACGCGGTGCGCTCCCTGTACGAGATGCCAAAGGAGGAAGCGGCCAAGCTGGCGTCCTCGACCGGCGGCCCGTCCTACTCAACCTGGAAGAGCATCCATGAGTTCTTCGACTCAAGGGGGTTCAGCATCGATGACCTTGAGGCCTCCAAATTCGAGTACTCGGAGGTCCAGAAGAACGCTATCGCCGACAAGATGACCGAGGAGAAGTGCAGGCTCGCAGACGAGAGCGAGCGAATAAAGAAGGACATCTACGAGGAACACAAGCCAACGCCCCAAGAGGGCGCGAAGGCCGTAGCGGCTGGCGCCGTTCTGGAAGCGGGAACGGCATTCGCCATTTCAATGAAGCGTCATCTCGAGAACGGAAAGCGCATCGGCGACTTGACCCAGGACGATTGGGAGGAAATCGCAAAAGATTCCGGCATGGGACTCGTCAAAGGCGGGGTTCGCGGTGGAGCTGTTTATTGGCTGAACAACTACACGGCCACGCCCTCATCTGTCGCAAGCGCGCTGGTCACGGCATCATTCGGCGTCGCAGAATGCGCTTACAGGTTCCGCAGCGGCGAGCTTACGGAGATCGAGTTTATAGAAAGCTCAGAAATCGCGTGTCTCGATGCGTCCGTGAGCGCGTTCTCGAGCTTCGTGGGCCAGGTCATCATTCCGGTCCCGGTTCTGGGCGCCCTCTTCGGCAACGCCGTAGGCACGACCGTGTACGAATTGGGAAAGGATTTCTATGACAAACGAGAGGCGGAGCTGCTCGCGCACTATGCCCAGGAATTGAAGACCCTCGATACTGAGCTTGATGGCGAATACGCCGCATGCATCAGCGGCCTTCGTGAGAATATGAGCGCATACATCAGCCTTCTCGAGAAGGCTTTCTCCCCGAATGTCGCAATGGCTTTTTCCGGCTCCGTTGAGTTGGCGGCAAGCCTTAACGTCCCGGACGGCGAAATCCTGCACACGCGCGAAGAAGTCGATGATTTCTTCCTGAATTAGAATCAGTCAGGTTAAAGAAACAACGGCCGAGCGAAACCCAATCGCTCGGCCGTTTGCCGTCTAGAACGGATGAATCTCCTGTACTACCATCATGCTCACTTGCCTAGGCAGGCAAACGGCAATCGCCTACATCACCCACTTGAACACGGCGCGGAACAGCCAGACGAAAAAGCCCAGCGTGACCTTAAGCGCCGCCTTGAGGAACCTACCAAGCCTCTTCATCGACGTCACCCCAATCTTCCTTGACCTTGCGGGCACCATCCTCGGCGCCCTCTTCCTTCTCTTGCGCGAGCAGCCTCGCCAGCTCGTCGGGCACGCCCGGGACCTCCGCCCTCCCCAGCGCGCGCTGCAGCTCCTTTATCTGCGACTTCAGCGGTTTTGAGGGAGGGCCCACGTGCTCGCGGTAGCAGGCGCCGATCGCGGCCG
>CAZJTS010000152.1:0-5191 GCA_964548975.1 uncultured Fastidiosipila sp. | reverse complement strand
GGTGAATCCGATGGTACGCAGGGCATTGGTCGAGGCATTCAACATGCCAGGGCCGCCGCAGAGATAGGCTTCCTTGCCATCGGCATTGGGTATGTGGCGCAGCATGACGTCGACAACGGTGCCCTTCTCGCCGGTCCAGCCGTCGCCTTCGGTCGAGCCGGACAAGGCGGGGATGAAGTGGAAGTTCGGGTGCTCTTTCTCTAGGGCACGGAACTCGTCTAGATAGAAGATGTCGCGCGTGGTGACCGCGCCGAAGAAGTAGTACATCTGGTAGTCGAGCCCCTTGCCGATGATGTCGTAGATCAGGGAATACATGGGGGCCATGCCTGAACCGCCGGCGATCATGACCAGGGTGTTCACGCCCTCGCCGCCGCGGCGGTAGAAATCGCCGTAAGGGCCGGACAGGCGCACTTCGTCGCCTTCCTTGAGCGCTGTGTGGGCATAACCGGTGGCGATACCGTCCGGAACTTTGCGAATGATCAGGTCCACGTGCGTGTTATCCGCAGGCGGTGAAGCGACAGAGTAGGCGCGGAACACGGTTTCGGAGATCTTGCCGTAGGGCTTGGTGTAGAACTGCACGAACTGGCCGGCTTTGAAGGAGATGGTTTCGTTGTTTTGCAGTTTCATGCTGACACGCTTGATATCATGGGTCAGGTCGGTGATTTTCTCCACCAGCCCGATGTACTCTTTGATGTTGAAGAGTTCGGGCGGGATGAGGATGGTCATGTCATTTTTCACCTTGATCTGGCAGGCCAGACGGAATTGGTCGGTGCGCTCTTTGGCCGACAAGTAGGGCTCTTCGGTGGGTAAGAGCGGGCCGGCGCCGGTCTTGACCTGGACCTTGCAGAGACCGCAAGTAGCCTTGCCGCCACAGGCTGAGGGGATGAAGATCTTCTGCGCGGCCAAAGTCGACAAGAGCGACGAGCCGCCCTCGACTTCGAGGACCTTCTCCCCGTCGTTGATGTCGATCTTACAGGTGCCGTAGTTATTCAGCAGCTTTTCGGCGAAGGAGATCACGATCGCCAGGACCACTGAGATCAGGGTAACGCTGCCTGTTGTCTGCAAAATTGGGATCCACATGTGCTGCGCTCCTCTCTACTGGATGGCGAAGATGCCGGAGAAGCCGACAAAAGCCATAGCCATGATACCGGTGATAATGAAGCTGATCGCGGGGCCGCTGATGCCGGGCGGGAGCTTTGCCTTCGCCATCCGCTCACGTACCGCTGCCATCATGCAGATAGCCAGCCACCAGCCGATCCCGCTGCCCAGGCCAAAGAAAACGGTCTGAATAAAGTTGTAGTTGCGGATGACCATGAAGAGCGTGGCACCGAGGATGGCGCAGTTCACGGTGATCAAGGGCAGGAAAATACCGAGCTTGGCGTGCAGATCTGGCAGGTAGCGATCCATGAACATCTCCAGAATCTGGACCAGGGCTGCGATGACCATAATAAAGATGATGTTGCGCAGGTAATCGATCCCCAGCCGCAGAATAATGAAGCGATAGATCAGCCAGTTCAAAGCACTGGTCAAGGCCATAACCATGGTGACGGCTTTGCCAAGGCCTGAAGCTGTCTTGTACTCGTTGGAGACTGAAATATATGAGCACATGCCGAGGAAGTTCGCGAAGATCATGTTGCTCGTGATGATCGACGCGAGGAAGATAATTACGGGGCTAATCGGCGGGTAATTCATTTGCGGGTGCCCTCCTTCGCAGCAGCTTCACGCTTCAGCTTGCGCGCGTTCAGAATCCAGATCATCGAACCGATGATGAAGAAGGCCGCGGGCGGCATGACCATGATGGTCCAGCTCTCAAAGCTGGCTGGCAGAATCTGAATGCCAAAGAGCGTCCCGAAGCCCAGAAGCTCGCGGATAGAGGAAACCATCAGGAGGATCATCATGTACCCCAGGCCGGAGAAAAGGCCGTCGAGCAGGGATGGCAGCGGCGGGTTCTTCTGCGCGTAGGCTTCGGCGCGGCCCATAACAATACAATTTGTGATAATCAGGCCTACATAAGGGCCAAGCTGCTTGGACACTCCCGGCAGATAGGCTCGGATAAGGATATCGACAAGAATGACATACGAGGCGATCACCAGCGTCTGTACAATCATGCGGATGCGGTGCGGGATGTAATTTCGCATCAGCGACAGTGTGAAGGATGACAGCATCGTGGCGAAGGTAACACCAAGACCCATGACCAGGGAATTCGCCATTGCGTTGGTGACGGCCAAAGCCGAGCACACGCCGAGAACCTGGCGAAGTACCTGATTCTCGATAAAAACACTGCGCTTGATAAGGGAAGAAGTTTTCTCTACAGGCATCTTACTTTACCTCGACTTTCGGCAAGACTTCATTTTTGACTTGGTTGATGATGCGGATAATGGCATTCGAGGTCTGTGTCGCGCCTGATATGGCGTCTATCTTCTGCGAACCAGATTCGCCGTAGGCTACAGCCTGCCCGGCTTCCAGCTTGAGACCGCGGAATTGCTCCTTGAACCAGTCTTCCATAATGCGTCCGCCCAGTCCAGGTGTCTCATTCTGCTCTGTAAAGACGATGCCCTGCAGCTCATTGAGCTCCGGATTCACCGCTAGCCAGCCGCGAATGGTACCCCAGAGGCCGGATCCCGTAAATGGGACCGCATAACCCTGTACAGCACCGCTGCTGTCTACACTCTGGTAGTAGAGGTATTCGCCGCCTTCGACAGGCTTAACGAAGTCCTTAAAACGCTGATCAATCTCCTCTGTTGTACCCTGATCATCGAGATTCAGGGCATTTAGGAGCGACTGTTGCTCTTCGAACCGGGCATTGTCGGCGATCCGCGGAGCCATCAGGACATTTGTCCCTGCCAGGAAGAGCGTAAAGACGGCACTCACAAGGAACATGAAGACGATTGTATAGACATAGCCACGTTTCATCTTGCTGCCTCCTCTTTGCCCTGCGCCGCCACAGCCGCTTTCGCCTTCGCGGCCGCTTTGTTCTTCCACTCGCGGATGTTGCGCTCAAGCAGCGGCGTCAAGGCATTCGCGATCAGGATGGCAAACATAATGCCTTCTGTAAACAAGGAGAATCGACGAATAATCACCGCAAAGCTCCCAATCATCACGCCAAAAATCCATTTCGCCTCTTCACCCTTAGGTGCGGAAACCGGATCCGTAGCCATAAACACAGCTGCGAATAAGAGACCGCCGGATAAAAGCATGTATTGTGGAGGTGTCGGTGTCACACCGGTCCAGTAGAAAATCGTCGTCAGAATGCCGGCCGAAGCCACAGTCGAAACCATGATTTTCCATGACGCGGTCTTGGTCCAGATCAGGTAAATTGCTGCCAGAAGGATCAGTAAGGCGGACGTCTCACCAAGTGAGCCGCTGGTCAGGCCAAAAAAGAGATCCGATAGTGGCGGCAGCTCACTGCCGGCCTTCATGCCAATCATCGGTGTTGCGTGCGTCAGCATATCTACGCCACCCGAAAAGGCCGTCAAACCAGCTGGGAAGCCGCGAAACGGCTCAGTCCAGTTATAGGTCAGGTGTGTCGGGAAAGCGACGTACACAAAGCAACGCGCCACAAGCGCCGGATTGAAAATGTTGTAGCCAAAACCCCCGAATGCGGCCTTCGCGAACACGATGCCAAATACGATACCGACAACCGCTACCCAAATCGGCGTAGCTGGCGGCAGCGAAAGGGTAAACAGCGCGCAGGTGACAAAACAGGCCTCTGTGAGCTTGACCTTGTCCTTCTGAATCTGCTGCATGACGAAAAGCTCCGCCGCCGATCCGGCCACCAAAACCACAGCCAGCAGCAAGACGACGCGCCAGCCAAACTGGTAAATCGCCATCAGCAAAATCGGAAGCAACGCGATGAGCACCTTCGTCATCATCTTCTGGTGCATGAAATGTTTCTTAAACATAGGCAAACGGCCGTCGGAGTTGCATATCCCCGCCCCTATCCAGGGAACCTCTACGAAAGAAAGTCTGCCACGGCTCCCTTGTGACAGATTTCTGCTACTATTTATGATTCTATCTCATTATGCCAGATTCTTGAACCTTTTTGCACAATAGTTTCACGAGTTTTTGAATTTACATGGACAATTGCAATTGCATCTGGAATAGAAACAAAATGAGCGGGGGAAATCCGATCAGCAGGCACAGCAGCTGCCGACTGCGTACAAGCTGCTTCTAACCGCTCACTTCGACCCATAGAGCAGGGCGTATCGTTGCGTACGCGTAGTCAACCGGCAAACCCATTGGGTAAAGCGGGCCAAAACTCAGCACCCCCGCAGCATAGTCCTTATAATAGCCAGGTGTACGCAGGCGCCACCAGCCGGAAGCTCCCCGGGCCTGGGCATAGAGTGAGACAGACAAAGGTCTGCCCTTGTCGAACGACGCGTAAGCCTCCGCCTCTTCCAGGCTCAGCAAAAACAGTCTATCCTTCGTCGCCGGGCCGCCAGGTGTCCCGAAGTAAGGGTTTGCAGGGTTTTCTACCGTCGTTTGAACGATTTTGGCCAGCTCCGCGTCCGCAAAAGCAGTCTGCAAAAATGTCTCCTCCAGCCACACACGCAAGGTGCTGTCTGCCCAGGTCACCTCTTCTCTCACACTGTTAAATGGCTGAGCATCAAGTCCGGCTTTGCTGAGCAGCAGAAGATCGTCTCCTTCCTTCGCCAAGACAATCCACTCAATGAGCTCACTGCCATTCTGCAGATTATTGTCCTGCTCGTAAGCGCCAAACTTGACCGGCATCCCCACACGAGCCTCAGCCAGTTGCTTCGTTCCCAGCGCCACCCTCGCGCTCTCCGCTTGCGTTACGCTGTCCCCGTACGTACCGAGCTCATTAAGCAAAGCATAAGCACCGTCATACAGCTCCACCTGCTTCAAAGCCAGTGCCCGGTCATATTTGCTGGCCAAAATCTGCTCAGGGCTGTCACGGAAGTCCCCCAGTTCTTCGAACAAAGTATAAGCAGAAGCATAATCTCCGCGTTGCAGCCTCTCTCTGGCTTCGTTGTACTGTCGATTCGGCAAAACGACTTTCACCACCAAAGCTGCCACCACGCCGCCTACGAGGGCAAGCACTGCCAAACCCGCAACGACACTTCTGCCGATCCGTCGCTGCCGGGCGATCTGCCCGACACGACCCTGGTCGACTGGACCATGGACGGCACGATCCTGGTCGACACGATCCGGACGGGTCGCGGAATCCTTG
>CAZJTS010000151.1:0-5229 GCA_964548975.1 uncultured Fastidiosipila sp. | reverse complement strand
GATCAAGATTACGGTACTGAAGGCCTGTCCTTTGCCCGTCAAGGAAGCGGCTCATGGATTGGCGGCCTATACCGATGCGGAAATTGTACAGGTGATCGGCCGTAAGATTGTGCTGTATCGCTTTTCCCCGGATTTGGCCAAAGCCGGGAAGAGCCTTTCCTTGAATTAAAGAAGCCTGCTACCGAAGAACGGCAACAGGCTTCAAGGTCTTGACCTAAGAGGATTACACCTCGCTAAAGTCTTCCTTCGCAGCACCACAGAGAGGGCAAACCCAATCTTCCGGAATATCTTCGAAAGAAGTACCCGGCTCAACACCGCTGTCGGGATCACCGACGGACGGATCATAGATGTATCCACAAAGATCACAAACATAAGATTTCATATTACACATCACCTCACTTGAAAGTATTGAATGAAGGGTTCGCCTTCAAACTAAAGTGATTATAACATAGTAAATTGCTGAGAAAAAGCCTGCCCATCACACCCGGGGCAGTGCTTTTTGTGTTCGTCATCAAAGAGGGAAAGCATGTGTTACGGCAATTTTTATTAGACAATTTTCGTAGACGTTAGGCATACCCTAAGTCGATAGGTTGCGGTATGATGGATATATTGAAATTTGAGCTTCCCGGACTTGCCGCGGAAGGAAGGAAAGAGGTAAATTTATGCCAATTCAGACTCTCGCTCCGAATGTCTTTGAAGTGGGTGCTTCCCACGCTGATCGCAAGATGTTTGATGCGTTTATGCCGACCCCCATGGGGACTACTTATAATTCTTATCTGGTCAAAGGTGAGACTGCGACAGCACTCATCGACCCCGTCGATCCCGAAAAGCTCGATGTGCTCCTGGCTAACCTGGAAGCCGCCGACTGCGACAAACTGGATTATATTGTCTGTCTCCACACGGAGCAGGATCACGCCGGTACGTTGCCGGATCTGCTGAAGCTGTGGCCGGATGCCGTTGTTATCGTCAATAAGAAAGTCCAGGAGTTACTTGAGACTCACGTCCACGTTCCGACATCCAGAACCACTGTGGTCAATGAAGGGGAGACGCTGGATCTCGGCGGCAAAACACTGGAATTCAAAATGATTCCTTTCGCCCACTGGCCGGACAACTACATGGCTTATCTCAGAGAAGATCGCATTCTCTTCTCCTCGGATCTCTTCGGTTCTCATTATGCGAGCCAAGAGGTTTTCTCCACGGACAGTAATGACCAGCGCATGGCGGCACGTCAGTACTACGCCGAGATCATGATGCCTTTCCGTAAACAGGTGGAGAAACACGTCGCCTGGACACGTGAGAAGAATCCGAAGCACATTGCGCCTTCACACGGTCCGGTCTGGTATGACACGACCAAAATCCTGAAGCTCTATGAGAGCTGGGTGAGTGACGAAGTCAAGAAGAAAGTCGTCATCGGCTATGTGAGTATGCATGGTTCAGTTGAGAGGATGGTCGAAAAATACGCCTTGCGTCTTGCGCACCACGGAATCTCTGTGGTGACCCGCAATATCGCCGCTTATGAAGACAGCCTCACCGTCGAAGTCGGCCATTTGGCCTCCGATGTGGTCGATGCCGCTGCGATCGTCATTGCTGCCCCGACCGTTGTCGTGGGACCCCATCCGGCTGCGCTGTATCTCGCCGCGGTCGTCAACCTGTTGAAGCCCAAGGCCAGATTCCTTCAGTTCCTGGGTTCCTTCGGCTGGGCCAGTCAGGCACCTCAGGTCATTGAGGGAGCGATCCCCAATTACAAGGGGATTCAACTTGAACCTTTGAACATCAAGGGTCTGCCGAATGACGAAGATATCGAGAAGATTCAGGCTGCAGCCGATGAAATGGCCAGACAGCTAAGTGAGGATGAGCTGGTTAAATAAGCCGGCAATATTAAGCACGACGAAGTCGGCTACGGGACCTGAGGTTCTGTAGCCGGCTTTTTTTCGCCCGGGCGAAAGAGCAACTGAAGTATTTCCGGGTAGACGGCTCCCGCTTCAGCTTCCCAGTGTTCACAGAGGCGCACCGCATTGGCTTGATCCGGTGAGAGAATCTGGCATTTGAAATAGCGTGTATTGTTTTCGTGTAGTGTGAGTGTCACCTCAAACTGGCCGTCGGGGCGCACCTGCCAGTCCGCCCGGACACTGTGGGTGTTCTGCAGATTGCGATTTCTTTCTTTAAGCGCTTTATGTAGGTAAGCCGTGACCGGGACCGGGATCTGCTGGCGCAAGGTGTCCAGCACCTTCAGGCCGTGATTGGTGAGAGAGTAACGCTCCGCCGGCTGTCCCTGGGCGGTGCGGGCGGCTTCCGCCTTACGCTGGGCTTTGGCCAAAAGATTCTCAGAGAGCAGTTCATCAAGTAGAGCACTGAACTGGAAGTAATCCATGTACATGCTCTCGAGCGCCGTCTGCATCAGCTCCTGGTAGGTCAGGTTATCGAGCGTCTCACAGATGTAAAGAAGGATGACTTTGCGGGTCACTTTGTCCTGTTGTACGGCGGGAAAACGATTCTGCTCCATGGCTGATCCTAACTAATCTGAAGTGTTGGCGCTATTATAGCAAATTCCGGGTTGACCTTCGGAAAATGAAAGCCGAATGTGTGCAAAAGAATCACATTTCCCCCTTGGACAAAATTCTGGGTAGGTTATAATGATGTTAATAACATACACTTTGAGAACAAATTTTGAAGGAGATTTTCATTATGGTGAAGCTGATTGTAGGTGGCAAAGGCAGTGGCAAAAGTAGAAGGCTGGTTCAAGACCTGAATGCCCAGGCTGAGAACCCCGATCACAATATCATATGCATCCTGCGCGGTAATCGTTTGGATCAGTATGTCAAGTATCGTGTTCGAATGATCGACATCGACCAGTATCCGGTAACAACATTTGACGAACTTCTGGCTTTCATCGCCGGCCTCAATGCCAAAGACTACGACATCAGTCACATTTATATCGACAGCATCAATAAGGTCATCCCCACCGTTGAGGACGAGGAGCTCGCCCGTTTCCTCACCGCTCTCCAGGGCTTCTCTGAAGAGAAGAGCTTCGAAGCTGAGCTGACCTACAGTCATGAATTGGACGATCTGCCCGAGAACCTCAGCAAATTCCTCTAAAAGACCTGTTACATTAGCGAATTCTATAAAACCGTCCACCTAGGGCGGTTTTATTACAAAGTTAAGAAATGGCTTTGCTATAATGGCCATAGTTTATTAACAATTAGTTCAAGGAGATACTACAATGTCAAAAATTGGAAACGAATTCAAAGAGTTCATCCTGCGCGGTAACGTCATCGACATGGCTGTCGGTATCGTCATCGGCGGTGCTTTCAAAGGGATCATCGATTCACTCGTCGCTGATGTCATCATGCCTCCGATCGGCCTGCTCATCGGCGGTGTCGACTTCGCTCAGCTGAAGATCGTTCTGCAGCAAGCCGCCGGCGATACACCTGAAGTCGCCATCAACTACGGTCTGCTCATCAATGCGATCATCAGCTTCCTCCTGATCGCGCTCGCCATCTTCCTCGTGGTCAAAGGCATCAACAAAATGCGTACCAAATTCGAGAAGAAGCAGGAAGTGGAAGAGGAAGTTGTTGTCAACGAACTCAGCGTCCTGACCGAAATCCTCGCAGAGCTCAAAAAAGACAACGTAAATACAATCGATCCGATCGATCCGACAGGCAGCCCCAGAGTCTAAGCTCTGAGAGCGAAATTCCCACCAAAAACTGTCTGTTTTCAAACACCTTTCAAGGATATCTTGAGAGGTGTTTTGTTTCGTGGTAACGTAAAGATCACGTTCAGGAGGTGTAAGCATGTCATGTAATCTGGCTCTGCTCGTAAAAAACCAGGCGGGTGTACTCTCAAGAGTATCGAATGCCTTTTCCAGGCGCGGCTACAACATCGCCAGCATAGCAGCCGGCCTCACGCAGGATCCCGATGTCACCCGGATTACTGTCCAGGTGGATGTCGATCCGGATCAGGTGCCGCTGGTCATCAATCAGCTCTACAAGCAGGCGGATGTCCTGATGGCCAAAGAACTGCCTGCCGATGAAAGCTTCGTCAGAGAGCTTTCCCTCGTGAAGGTCCAGGCGGATGCATCCATTCGCTCAGAAATCATCACCATCGTGGACATTTTCCGGGGCGGGATCGTCGATGTTTCCGCTGACACTGTCACCGTGCAGATCACGGGGACCAGCAGCAAACTCGATGCATTCCTCGAGATGCTCAGACCCTATCAGGTCCTGGAAATCGTGCGAACCGGCATTATCGCCATCGAACGCGGGACCAGGGCTCTGGATGTCAGACTGGTGGATGCCGAGGCGGAACTGGACGCGGACTTGAAAGAAGAAGAACTGTAAAAGTCAGGGAGGACAAAAAGATATGAAGAAGATCTATAAAGAAGCGGAGTGCGCCACCAAGGCACTTGAGGGTAAGACGATAGCTATCATCGGCTACGGCAGCCAGGGTCATGCGCATGCCCTGAACCTGAAGGAATCCGGCTATGATGTTTTGGTCGGTTTATATGAAGGATCGAAGTCTGTGGCCAAAGCCGAGAAAGCGGGCCTCAAAGTCCTGCCTGTTGCAGACGCCGTCAAGGCCGCTGATGTGGTTATGATGCTTCTACCGGATGAAGTGATGCCCACAGTCTATAAGAATGATATTGCCCCTAACCTCGAAGAAGGCAAGGCACTGGCATTTGCCCATGGCTTCAATATTCATTACGGAACCATTACCCCACCCGAAAATGTCGACGTCTTCATGATCGCTCCGAAAGGCCCCGGTCACACCGTGCGCCATGAGTACCAGCTGGGCCGCGGTGTACCTGCTCTTTTTGCGATTCAGCAGGATTATACGGGCAACGCTCAGGACATCGCATTTGACTACGGCACCGGAATCGGTGCGGCGCGTGCCGGCCTCCTCGAAACCACCTTCCGCGAAGAAACGGAAACCGATCTCTTCGGCGAACAGGCCGTGCTCTGCGGCGGTGTTGCCGAGCTGATGAAAGTCGGTTTCGAAGTCCTGGTTGAAGCCGGTTACGATGAAGAGAACGCCTACTATGAATGTATGCATGAGATGAAACTCATTGTCGACATGGTCTATCAAGGCGGTCTGTCCCTGATGCGCTACTCGGTGTCCAATACCGCTGAATATGGCGATTACCTCACAGGTCCTAAGATCATCACCCCTGAAACTAAGGAAGCGATGCGCGGTGTCCTGAAAGACCTCCAGTCCGGCAAATTCGCACGCGAC
>CAZJTS010000150.1:3470-5246 GCA_964548975.1 uncultured Fastidiosipila sp. | reverse complement strand
ATGACTCCCCACCGGCATCGTGGGCACGTCTACCCCAGCTAATATTCATATACACGCTCCTATAAAAAAGTTTCTTACCACTATTCTATACAAGCTTATAGTACTTTGCCTGTTCATTGAATAACTTCGCATAAAGGCTATCCTTATCCTTGATCAGCTCCAGCGGATCCAGGGCGGAAGGGCGCCCTCCGGCGGCCCCTCAACTCTAACTATCTGCCTTCAACGGCTCAATGATATTTTCTTTCTTGATCCGCGAGGCCGAGTAGAGCATCGTCAAGCCTACGACCAGGAAGATCAACAGAATCGCGATGAGGTAACTTCGCCAGGGCAACTGGAAGCTGCCACTCAGGAGCTCGGACTGGATCTTGTATAGCAGAAACGACAAACCGATACTTACCGGAATCCCCAGGCTGAGCGAGAAGATTCCATAGAAGAGACTCTCGAAGCGGATCAGTCGATTAAAGCCGCCGGGGGTCAGCCCCACCGAGCGCAGCATGGCGAACTCACGGCGCCGTAACTGCACATTGGTGGATACCGTATTGAAGATATTAGCTACAGATATCAAGCTGATCAGCACCAGGAAACCGTAAATAAAGACGTTAACGATCAGGTTGAAATTCCGGTCTTCGATCCGCTGTTTGGCGACATTGCGCATGGAGACCCGCCCATCATCCTGAACCTCGAAATCCTGAATGAGCTGCCTTAACGTATCACCCAGCGTCAAGGCAGATGGCGAGTTAAGATAAAGCCCTGTTTCGATCAGCTCACTGTCGACGCCGGCTGTTAAACCCTCAAACACGGCTTCACTCACAATCACCTGAGGCTGGGTCAGATGCCCGATGTCAACGCCCATCGGCCGACGGTCGGTCATTTTCGCCACCTCAACAGTTGTCTTCGCTTCACCCAGCATCAGGGGCAACTGAGTTCCTTCGCGGAAGTTGAACACTTCACCGGAAAGGTATTGGTCCGTTCTCGCCTGGCCGAAGTTGACAATAATAATTCGTGCTTGGTCCGACAGCTGCATCAGCGATGCATCGAGTTCCAGCTGGTCAACATACTGCTCGAAAGCCTGTTCATCCAGGGACCTGATTTCCACTAAGTATCTTGAATTTTGGCCAAGATAGGGTTCGGCAATAGGACTGAGTTGGTCCGCCGAAACTTCAAGCTCCGCATAGGTACTCCGGATCACCCCCAGGTCTTCCACTTCCGGAACCGCCCTCACCGTCTCAATGAATTGGGTCGTTTCGGCAGCCGAAAAACCCCGAGGAAAGAGCGCGATATCATAATTCGTTCCATCAATCAGGTAGGAGCGATTCTGTGTGAAGGTCTGGATGAAAAAGGATACAGTGAGAAAGAGGATCAGGCTGATGGACAGCGAAATGATCGTTGTGCGGAATTTGCGTTTGCTGCGTCTGAGATTTTTCAAGGCAATCTCCGCTTCGAAGCCGAAGAGCTTTCTCACCAGACCGGAAGTACGGATGTCCTTACGTCTCAGCTTCACGTCGTCACTCAGGCGAATTGCGCCGATCGGCGTTACTTTGGACGCGCGGCGAGCGGGCTTAAGCAAGGAAATAAAAATCGTCAGCGCCGCCAGCAGGCCACTGGCCAGAACGACCGACACGGGAACATGCAGACGGAATGTCTCTGAGGCATTGCCCTGGAACACTTCGAGCAAGGGATTGATCAAAGAGAGCGTGAGACCGATACCCAGAATGCCGGCCTGAATACCGATAGGGATGCCGATCACACCGAGGATTAAGCCCTCGAAATACACGC
>CAZJTS010000150.1:0-3460 GCA_964548975.1 uncultured Fastidiosipila sp. | reverse complement strand
ACGCTGTTGCGTTTCTGTTGTCGGGTAGCGCCGACACTCGCCAACATACCCAGCTGGCGCACCCTCTCTGAGGTGGATATGGAGAAGGCATTATAGATCAGCATAATGGACGCCAGCATGATAATGGCGATTATCACGGCCAAAAACAGGTAGATCGTCCGATTCGCTTCAAGATCCGAGAGAACTCCGGACAGCCGAAGCAACTCACTGTTGTATGACACTTCCTCTCCGCTCAAACCCAATTGATTGGCTAACTCAGCCATCTTCTGATAGAAGCCGGCCACGGGTCCGGGCGCAAGGTATGAGACAATGAGGTCACCTGCGGCAAGTTCCGCCTCGGTCAGATGGGTCACGGCTATTCTAGCGGCAGCCCACGTCGGTTCGTAGGTCGGCTTTTCAATATGACCGACCACCTCATAGACTTTCGTCACTTCATTGACGAGCGTTTCGCCGGGATTGAAGGGGTCTTCCGAACCCAGCTGCCGATCCCCGAAGTTTCGTTGCCCCAGACGCAAGGATAATTCCTCCCCGATCTCGGCCATCCCTGCCTGTACCGCCAGTTCCTCCGCCGTTTCGGGCAGACGTCCCGCACTAAGTGTGATGGGGAAATGTTGCTCTGTGTTTTGGCCAAAGCCCAGGACATGGATGTAAGGTTTCGCGTCATTCTCGGCCCACTGCTGGTAGCCGTAGTCCTTCTGAATAGAATAATTCTTCAGGGGCAGGTTCTGCAGGTCTTCGGAGGACAGGCCGTGAAGCCGAGCATGCCAGTTGCCGTGGTTTGCCCTTTCCTCCGCGCGGAGCATCTCGCTCATTGACGAAGTCAGCGTGGCGACACCGGTGAGCATCGCGGTGGCGAGGATGATGCCGATCAGGGTGACGATCGTCCACTTGCGGTTAAGCTTGAGGCTCTTCAGTGTAAATCGATTCATGATATTCATCGCCGGATCACCTCGTCTCTGACGATGCGCCCGTCCTCTATCTCGAGGATACGGTTGGCCTGCAGAGCGATATCCTCATCGTGAGTGATGAGGATGAGGGTCTGCTTCAGCTCTTCGTTGGACTTGCGCAGCAGCCTGATGATCTCAGCGCTGTTCTGACTGTCCAAGTTCCCCGTAGGTTCATCGGCCAGCATCAGGGCCGGTCGGTTGATCAGGGCACGGCCGATGGACACGCGTTGCTGCTGGCCGCCGGACAGCTGATTCGGCAAGTGCTTAGCCCTGTCGGTCAGGTTCAGGGACATCAGCATTTGACTGAGCCTCGCGCGATCCGGCTTACGCCCGTCGAGGAGCCAGGGCAGCGTGATGTTCTCTTCGACATCCAGCACCGGAATCAGATTGTAGAACTGGTAGATCAGGCCGATCTGTCGGCGGCGAAAGATCGCCAGATTGGTCTCATTCTGGGCGTAAACATCGGTATCTTCGAGATAGACTTTGCCGGAGGTCGGGCGGTCCACACCGCCCAGTATATGTAAGAGCGTGGACTTCCCCGAGCCGGACGGCCCGATGATCGATACGAACTCGCCTTTGTTCACCGTAAAACTAACATCATCCAGCGCCTTGACCTGAGCGGGGCCTTCGCCGTAGGTTTTGGTCAGATTTTCAACTTTCAGTATTTCCATAGTTTCCCTTCCTTCGTGAAGCTTATAGTCTCATTCTAGAATCCTTAAGTGACAATCCGGTGACTTTTCCGAGTTTTTTACTGATAATCCTTGACTGTAAACTTGCTTCATAGTTTAGAATGAGCTCAGTTGAAGGGGGTAAACCTATGACGATCAAGGAAATCGAATCTGCCAGCGGACTGGATCGCGCCAATATCCGTTTTTACGAGAAGGAAGGATTGGTGTCGCCCGTCCGCCTGGATAACGGCTACCGCAGTTATTCGACAGACGACCTCGAGGTACTGAAGCGCATCAAGTTGCTGCGCAGTCTCGGGATGCCGGTCGCGGAGATCCGGGCTTTGGCCGACGGTGCCTTGGACCTGCCCTCAGCGCTGGCACGTCAATTGAAGCAGTTACGTGATACCCAAAAGGCAACAGAAGATGCCATCCGGATCTGTGAGAGGATCCGCGAAGATCGTCCCAGCTTCGCTTCGCTTGATGCGGACAAATACAGTGCCGAGCAGCCGACCGCCGCCGCTTACCCTACGCATGACGACCGGCTGGCCTACCCCTTCTACCCCTGGCGAAGGTTCTTTGCGCGCGGTTTAGATCACCTGCTCTGTACCTTAGTACTGATGTGGATCATCGGCTATGTCTTGGACATCAATCTGGTTCAAAACTCCAGCACCTTGGCCATGCTGCGTGGCATAATCGCCGGCCTCCTGCTGCTCTTGTTCGAGCCGATTTGCCTGGCGGCGTTCGGCTATACGCCCGGCAAAGCGATCTTCGGTCTGACCCTGACCTCCCTCGATGGCGGACGCCTGAGTTTCAGCCAAGCGTTCCAACGCACCCGGCATGTGCTTTTCTCCGGCGAAGCCTTTTATCTGCCTTTCCTGAGCTTGTGGCGCAACTGGAAGTCTTACGAACGCCTTGAAGACAGCGAAAGAATGCCTTGGGACAGCGAACTCAGCTACACAATCCGGGACACCCGTCCCTACCGCGCCGCCCTGCTGGTCGGAGCGCATGCTCTATCCTTCGCCTTGCTTATTGTTCTTTTAATTGGCCAAATGCTCCCACCGATGCGCGGCCCCCTAACCCGGGATCAATACATCGTGAACTATGACTACTACAGCCGCTATTTGGGATTGGCTCAGACGAGATCTGATCTTCCAGGCGAGAATATGAGCTTTGGCGACGTAGAACCGGAAATCGACTATACCCTGGATGACGGTATTGTCACCGCAGTGCGCTATGAGCTGCGCTACGAGGGAGTAGATTTTCTCATCGCCCAGCCGGATACAGAGTTGCTTTTGGCCAGCCTGGCTTTGGCCGGAGCGCAGCCTGAAGTGCATCTTTTCTCGTTCGTCCCGACGAAGGTACAAAAGATCTTCGCAGAACAGAACCGAGCCAACTGGCAGGAGACTCTCTACGGTCTGGACCTCCAACGGTCAGTCGATTATCAAGGAAGTTGGGAAGAAACGAGTATCGGCCTCTGGCACGAGTCGGAGGATCCGGACGACTATTACCACATCGTGTATGAGATCCGGGTCAATGCTCCCGCGGCAACTGAATAAGGAATTCCGCGCCGCCTGACTCCGAGTTGCGGGCCCGCAGGGTGCCGCCCTGGGCGGTGACAATGGCTTTGGCCAAAGCCAAGCCTATCCCAACACTATCCGAAGCGGAGGACCGCCCCTTGTAGAAGCGCTCGAAGATGAGGGGCAGCTCATCGGGCGGGATCCCCGGACCGGAATCCAGGATCCGGAGTTCTGCGTTCAGGGGATTGCTCATTGCCCGGATCCGGAGCGTGCCGCCGGCAGGTGTGTGCTCGGAAGAATTTTTCAGGATATTGGTGAGCGCCTCCCG
>CAZJTS010000149.1:0-5262 GCA_964548975.1 uncultured Fastidiosipila sp. | reverse complement strand
GATCCACCTCAAAGCGAATGGCATCCCACAGCTTAGGCGCAATTTGCCATTCGTCAATCAGACGCGGCGTGTCACCGGCTAGGAGATTTTGCGGGCTAATATCTGCCAGCATGAGATTCGTCTGCCTCTGCTCCGGTGTAGCCATGTAAAGAATGCTCTTAGCCTGCTGTGAAGCAGTGGTTGTTTTGCCGCACCACTTCGGACCCTCGATGAGGACGGCCCCTTTTGATTGGAGCTTCTCTGCTAAGATCTGATCCGCAATGCGCGTTTTGTATTCCCACATGGTTTATATCTCCGCTGGATTCTACAGGCTATCGTTTCTGCTATTTTACCTGATTTGGCGGGGAATTGATACCGTATTTGGCGGAGATTTGATATTGGATTTGGCTGAATCTATCTTAACGATTTGCGTAACTAATTACTTTGGCCAAAATCACGAGTGTTGTGAGAAAATACAAAGCATATTATTTTGGCCAAAATCTCGAGTATGGTGAGTCGTTATGTTAACTCAGCGTATAACCTGCAATCGAGACCACAAATAAACTAGGTGGCAATCGAGACCACTAATTCTTAGGTTTGCTCCAACACTCCCTCAATCGCCTCCTTCATCAGCGACTCGATCTCCGCACTGTATGGTCCGGCCAAAGCGAACCAGTAGCCGGATTCATCGGGTTCGTAGCCGCCTTCTGCGATTTGGTCGGCGGTACAGAGGTAGCCGATCATGCCGTTGGTGTAGCCGCAAGTGAGCGTTCCTTCGAGTACAGCGGATGCATGTGCGGCGTAGGCCTGGACGATTTCAGCGTTTAGAGTGAGCAACCTCAAAGACTCAGCGAGCTGAACTGAACGGATATCCAAGATGCGCTCGGCATATCCGGAATTTGGCCAGTCCAGAATCTTCCTTGCCCAGATCTGTTGCTCCTCAGGCATTTCCGGCATCAACGAACGTAACTCATCTTCTGAATACTTGACCTCCAGAGGGAGAGCGACAGAAGTCTGCCGCACTTTCAACGACGGTTCAACAACCTTGCCATCACCCGCCATCAACGCGAGCAAGCGATCGGCAAACAAATTCCCAAAAACTTCGGCTTCCCGGTAGCCCATGCGCGCGAAACGATCGCCGATGAGGACGATGGGGCGGACGTCGCCGGTCGCGCCTTGAAGGAAAATATTGACCGATCCCGGATACTGTTCAGCGAGCCGAGCACGTGTGAAGGAGGGATAGTCGCCGTGTAGTGCATTTTCGGCGGAGACATTGGCGTGGCAGTGGTAGTGAATCAGGTGGGCCAGGTGGCTGCCGTCTTCGGCCAAAAACCCGAGCACGCTTGCCCGCTGGTCTATCGGGACAGCGAAGTTCGGCGCCATAAGAATGTGACCATCGACTTCCAAGCGACGGTAGACATTCATGGGAACATCACCTTGCCAGAGCTCTAAAGACACATCGACAGCCTGAGCAGGCAAGGCCACAGCAGCCGCGAAGAGCTTGGCTCTTAAATCAGTAACATAACCCTCATCCGCACTCTCCAACGTAGGCAAAAAGTCATTCCCGGTTCCGGGTCCGGAGTGGTTGTGGGTGGCTGTGAAGATCACAGAGTCAGCGTCCATTCCCAGAGCCTGCCCTAGCTCAGAACTTAGCTCTTCAACCAAGCTCCGATCCCACCAGAGCAGATCTGCTCCGATCAAGAGCACACGCTCCTCACCCTGTTCCAGAAACATCACTTGGGCTTGGATCGCATCATAGACCTGCTCGTAGGGACCGACTCGATTGGCGTAGCCGGCCAAACGTACAGGTACCGCGGGTGTAATATCCACGATTGAAGAGGCAAAACGAAGTTTCCTCATAAAGCCTCCAACTCCAGGATTCGGCAGAAATTCCGGACGATGTGGAAGGGGTCTTTCACAGGAAGGGCGACGAGTTTTTCTTCCGGTGCACCACTTCTGTCCCTGATCTGAATCCACTCACCGTGCACCGGATCAGGGAATACGGAGAAGATATACTCCGCTGAGGTCTCGTAGATTTCGCGGTTTAGCTCCGAGCCGCTCAACTGATAAAGCTTCAGGAAAGTATACAAAGTTTCAGAATGCGGCCACCAGAGTTTCATGCCCCAGGTATCTGCGACGAGCAGTTCGAAGGGATCTTCGCCGACATCACCCTTAGGAGCACCACCAGCCTTATCCACGAAACGCAGTAATCCGCCGTGTTCGGGATCCCAGCCGATTTGCCAGCTCTTTTGGGCTAGCGGCTCAACCCATTCCAGAGCCTCGGATTCAGTCCCGTTACGCTTGTGATACTCCAGTAGGAACCAGCAATCTTCGATGGTGTGGCCGGGGTTGACGTGGCGGTCTTGGAGCTTGGTTTCGTAGTTAGATGGGGTTGAGACATATTCTCTCATCAGACCGGTGGCGCTGTCGTAGAAGACTTCGTGGATCTCCCGGGCGCAGTCGCCGGCAATCTGATGGCTGAATTCGATTTCGTCGGTGTTGTCGGGCTGCAAAGTTTCGAACGCTTTACCGTACTCGACCGAAGTGTTGAGCAGGATCATGGGGATGGAGTGGGAGCGGTAGCCCTCGGGGATAGGGTAGGGCTCGGTGAGGAAAGTGCCGGAGCGGATGCGCGATACGATGGAGTGATAGAGCGTGCGCAAGACGGGTAGGGCGGCATCGTCGAGGGTGACGCGGGCGGCATTGGCGAGCCCGATGACGATGAAGCTGTCTGAGAAAATGCTGGCATCGAGGCGGCCGGTGCGGGGTTCGGGTTTCGGTTCGCCCCGGCGGTCGAGGAGATAGTAGACTTTGGCCTCGGGACCGATGGCGTGCTGAAGGATGAAGTCCTGACAGCGGTCGAGGGAGGATCTGAGCCGGTCTTTGGCCAAATCCACCAAGCCCTTCTCAGTGAGTTCGAGGAGCTCGGCGAGCATCCAGAGGTAGCGGCCCTGAGACCAGGTGAACTTGTCGTCGCTGATGCGGGTGCCGCCGTCATTGCTGATGCAGTTGAGCACACCGCCGTATTGAGGATCGTCGTGCTGCTCCCAATAGGGCCAAAAATCGGACTCGATGAGCGTACGGTACTGTTGTCTAATTGCGTGCCAGTCGAACATGGGAAACTCCTTAGAAAATAATGCAGCCGGCCTAGGAGGGGCCGGCTGCGAAGGCTGAGATGAGGTTAGTTGGGTTGACCCAAAGTATCGAGCAAGGTATCCACCTCACTGTCGACCTGAATCTTCCTAACATACTTATTGATCAGTCCGACACCGACATAGACGACGAAGGCGACGGCGGTGGGGATAATGACCCCGAAATTGGGGTTGAAGTCCACGCCTGCCTGGTCGACGATAAAGATACCGAAACCGGCAATGATGGACAGAATGGCAGCGGTGCTGTCACAGTATCTGAACTGTTTGAACAGACCGCAAAGCAGAGGAATGGCAGTGGGACCAAGTAAGGCCGCAAACCAGGTGATGATCAGGCCGGTGATACCGCCCATCTGATCGCGCAGCAACGCAATAAGAATGGTCAGGACCGTGAAGCCGATTGTGGTGAGACGTGCATTTCTCAGCTGGATGCGATCCGGCTGTTTCAGCATGTTGGGTTTGAAAATCGGGAAGATATCACGCGACAAAACAGCGGAGATAACGTTCATATCCGAGTTACACATGGTGATGGTGTTGGCGAACATCGCCGCGAGCACCAGACCGATCATGCCGTGGGGCAGGAAGTCCATCGTGAGCTGGGAATAGAGGCCCGCTTCTGCCTGTGCCTGGGTCATCCCCGGATAGAGGATGGGTCCGATGAACATCGGGAAGAAGAGGATCAGGGGCCAGATCAGATAGAGCGCGGCGGAGAAGAGCGCGGATTTTCTGGAGGTTTTATCGTCCGTTGTGGAGATGAAACGCTGCGCCAGATTCCAGGTACCGCCGTTGTAGCTCAGGAAGACCACGATGATGTAGAAAATAGTCCAGACCGGTGAGCCCTGACCAGGAACATCGTTGAAGACGCGCAGGTTGCCCATCTGGTCGAGCTGGCCTAAAGCCGAGGAGAAGGTCAGCCCTCTGCTCGACAGGTTGGCGAGGACCCCGAAGAAGAGGCCGAAGCCGGCGAGGACCTGAACGATGAACTGAGCGAAGTCCGTGAGGAGGTCGGCCAGCAGACCGCCGATCGTCATGTAGACGAGCGCGATGATCGATGAGGCCAGGATGCCGACCCAGATCGGCATGCCGGTAAATGCGTTCAGCAGGATACCGATCGAAGCCCATTTCGCACCGACGTCCAGGACTTTGACGATGACACCGGAAACGGATACCAGGACCTGAGCGGGCACGTTATAGCGGGTTTTCAGATATTCGGTCGGGGACTGAATACCGAGCGCGCGCCTGAGCCGTGGCCAGCGGGGCACAATAGTGTAAGCACCGATGATCATGGCGAGGCCGATATTAACCGCCCACCAGAAATAGATCGATGTACCGGTAATGTACGCAATACCTGCATAACCGGTAAAAACGACTGCAGAATAGCCCGAAACATGGTGGCTGATTCCTGACAACCACCAGGGGATCTTACCGCCCGCGATATAGTAGTCGTCTGTCGATTTCACGAATCTGCCGGACATCAGGCCGACGACTAAGATCGCAATGAAGAATAAGATGACAATAATAATATCAAATGTGTTCATAGAGACCCTTTCTGATTAGTTTCTTTCCGGGCCAAAACCCGGCTGTGCCTACGCCTCCTCAAGTGCTTCGAGACGTCGGCGCAAATCTTCAGAATTTACCTGTTGGAATCTTTTCTTCTCCCCCTTTCCTTCGATCTTTTCCTCCAGAGCAATACTTTGCTTGACTTCAGCTACACTGAAATAGTCCAACAGTAAGCGGTCAATCTTCTGATCCGAACGCAAATTGTATTTGCTCCAACGCAGCATGATTGCTATGGCGGTAATCGATATGATGGTCGGCATGAGAAAACTCCGGAGAGTTGTCCCTGCATTGACGAAGACAGCGATGTCGCTGAAATAGAACAGTAATAAAAAATTGATGAGCAAGAGAAACGGCAGCAGAATGAAGAGCAAATTTTTTGGCCGGATATTGTGCCTGTACTTCAGGATTTCGCGCGCGACCATGATCGGCACCTTCTCCTGATGATCGGCCAAAAGCCGGGGACTCACAATAATCTCCCTAGGCGCGGCCGGGTCCTGCTTGTAAGGGGAGAGGACATCCGCTGTCGCATGCCCCTCCTCCAAGCGGTCCAGCAGAATCGAAGAATAGAAGCGAA
>CAZJTS010000148.1:452-5293 GCA_964548975.1 uncultured Fastidiosipila sp. | reverse complement strand
TCAGGCAGGGCTTTGGCCGAGATAATCAGCTCCTCCAAAGTC
Organism: uncultured Fastidiosipila sp.; assembly: GCA_964548975.1. Taxonomy (GTDB): domain Bacteria; phylum Bacillota; class Clostridia; order Saccharofermentanales; family Fastidiosipilaceae; genus JAAYZH01. The sequence continues at coordinate 5,251 of CAZJTS010000148.1, read as the reverse complement.
CCGGTGAGCTCCCGGAGCGCCCGGAGGGGGGTGAGTTCACGCTGACGGATCTCAGGCAGACTGCCGAAGGGCCCCAGCTCGATCACCGGCACAGCTTTCTGCTGGTTCAGTTCAGAAAATGAATAGGCCAAAGGCGAGCCCGCATAACGAATATGGGGCACCAGGGACTTCTGCGGCCGATGCAGGTGGCCTAAGGCAACATAGCTGAAGCCTTGAAGCAGTTCGCTGCTCACCGCATCGAGTCCGCCGATAATATCCAGTTCAGAATCCGACGTTTCCGCAGGATCCAGCCGGCTGCTGAAGTGCTGATGGGCAAGTAAGACGCAGCGCTCTTCAGGCGGCAGGTTCAGCAATGTAAGCAACAGCGCCACCGCATCATTATAGGTCCGAATCTCCTCCGCCTGCTCCGGCCAAAGCTGCCGGATCTCATACAGCCGAAAGAAGGGTAAGAGCACAAAGTGAACCGGCCCGTGGGCATCGGTCAAGGTGTACACAGGCGGTAGGCCGGTCAGCTCACCGGCGATATGAATTTTCAGATTGCTTAGAAGACGCCCCCCATAGCCCAGCCGGGCGGGGGAATCGTGATTGCCGGCGATGAGGAAAATCTCAGCGTCCAGCGTTCGTAAAGACGTAAGGAAACGGTCGAACATCTGGACCGCTTCAGCTGAGGCTTGGGCTTTGTCGTAAACATCACCCGAGATCAGGATAGCGTCGGGCGCTTCATCCCTTGCGATCTCCAGGATCCGGGCCAGAATGTGCTCCTGATCCTCCCGGAGTGAAAGATCGAACAGCTTCTTGCCGATATGCAGATCCGCGAGATGAAGCAACTTCATGGCTAGCCTCCTGGCTTAGTAATTGAGTCCGGCCAGATACCCCCAGTCCCGGATGAAGATCCTGCCGTCAGAGGACTTCTTCTCCAGATCAACGAGCTCGGTCACCTGGCTCTCCAATGTATCGATGTAATGGACGATGCCGGCGGCAACTGTCGACGGCCGATCGCCGTACTCACCGTGGTGGCCGCTGATAATCGACTGAACCTGCCGATAGAAGGATTCGTCATAGGCAGCAACAATGTCTTCGCGGAATTTCGCTAAGTGTTCTATACCCTGGATCCGATGGCCGGCGTACCAGTAAGGCGCCATCTCCAGTTCGTTATACTCGAAAACCTTGCCGATATCATGCGCAAATATGCCGATCGTCAGGACATCCACGTGTTCTTCCAAGTACTTATTATTCTCGATGACCGTTGCCAGGATGCGCAGCATCTTGAGGGTGTGGTGCGCCAGCCCGCCGATGATATTGTCATGGTGGCTGATCGCCGCACCTTCGTACATAAAGCGCCCTCGGATGGCCGGATCATTAATGATTTTATCCACGAGCGCCCAGCAGGTTTCGGTCGCGCCGAGACTCATCAGCCGCTGCTTCGTGACTGCCCAGAAATCCATCAGGAACTGCTTGTCGATGGAGTCCAGGAAGTCGCGCTTGCTCAGCGAGGGATCGAGCTGTTTCTCGATCCGAAAGACGGTCAGGTATGTCTGGCCGTTGAATTCCGAGCCTTCCATATCCGCTTCGTAGACGCCCGGCCCGTGCTCCAGTACCGGCGCAAAAATCGCTTCCTCCCAGATCTTGAATTCGACATCCTGGCCTTTATTCACGAAGCGCCCGACCATAAAGTCGTTCTTCTTGCCGCTTCTAACCTGAGGCGGCATGTTGATGAAGACAGCCCCCTTGGATCGTTTGCCGCGTTCCAGAGCTTCTTCGAGATTGATTATTGCCATGCTTTACCGCTTTCTAAGTTTGAACATTGTATCTATATCTACTTTACCTGATCCCGCACCGTTTGTCTTTGGGATCGATACCATAAACTGACCCGATATTGGGACCTTTACCACCAGGGCTCAGGTCAGTGCCTTCCGCTCCCAGATCTTCAAGAGCTCTTTCGCCACCGCATCTTCCGTGTTCGAACCGATAATCCGATCGGCCAAAGCCCGGACCGGCTCCTTACCATTCGCGACTGCATAGCGGAAGTCGGCGACCTGAAACATCGGCAGATCATTCAGATTGTCACCGAAAACCACGAGTTCTTCGATGTCCAGTTCCTCTTTGAGATGGGTCACCGCAGTGCCTTTCGATACGCCTTTCAGATGAATCTCCAGGAACCAGTCGTCCTCATAGACATCCTCATAGAAGAGGATCTCTAAACCTTCAATCGCTTGGAAGGCTTCGTAGATCGGCAGAAGTTCCGCACGCGGCCCGATGACATTGACATAGATCAGCTTTTGGCCGATGAGCTCACTGTAGCTCTCGATCGGAGTGAAGACTTTCGCATGCACGAGTTCTCGATGTGAGCGGAACTTCTGCATGCTGGGGGTCAGCCCCGGCGGCGAATAACAAAACAGGCGATTATCAATAATCGCGTAGATGAAAGCCGGCACACCAAGACGGGCCAGTAGCAAAAGTGCTGCCTCAGCCTGCTCCGGATGGAGCTCATATTCTTCTATATAACGTTGCCTGGAGCGGTCGTAGACGGCGACGCCGTTCATAAAAATGACCGGGAGCCTGAGCCTTATATCCTCAATAATCTTCAGAGCCGTCGATGCCGTTCGGGCAGTGGCAAACGTCAGGTTCATGCCCTGGTCCAGTAAGTAATTCAGGCTATCTTTCGTATAGGTCGACAGCTCCCCAGCCGGGGTCAGCAGTGTGCCGTCCAGATCGCTGATAAACAGTGTCTTCATCCAAAGTCTCCTCTTATTCCGGTAGATCGCAACGAACAGATCCAGAGTAGCATACTCTCTTCTCTCTGCGAATGAAAAACCTTCCGTTTCCGGAAGGCTCACCATTGTACATTATCTACATTTATTTAGCTTACTTTTTTGCGTCGGTTTTGTCCGTTTTTGCCTTATTGGTCGTAGAACGGGTGGATTTCTTGCTTGCAGGCTTCTTCGGCTTCGCTGCAGTTTCGGTTGTGGCTTTCTTCTCGGTCTTCAGAGAAGTTTCGTCCTCTTCAGTAATGAACTGAGCCACGATCTCACCGCCCCTGACGCGCTCGATCCACTCTCTGGCGTCTTCCAGGTCCAGGGGGATCAGATCTTCATTCGGATACTGTGATTCAGGACCGCCGGAAACGAAAAGGAAAAAATCACCCAGCCCCTTCTTATACATCAGCTCTTCGAATCCCGTCGGATCGCCGTAATAGCCGCCGGCGTTCCTTCCGACATATTCCGCCTTCTCCGTGTTATAAACTCGTCTTCCAATTCTCTTTTGCATTATCTGGTCTCCTTTAATGTAAGCAGTGTTATACAATTGTTCTGATTCGAATTATAGCCGAAGCAGGTCTACTTTTCCGTTATATTGCCCTTTTTCTACTTTTTCACAACGAAATTTACAAGGCGTCCCTTCACATAAAGTGCTTTCAGGAGGCTCTGTCCTTCCAGATGTTTCACTATGCTTTCCTCGGCTTTGGCCAAAGCCAAGACCTCCTCCTCAGACGCATCCGCGTCGACAACCACATGGCCGCGCACCTTGCCGTTCACCTGAACAGCGAGCTCGATCGTCTGCTCCTTCGTCTTCTCCTCCTGATAAATCGGCCAGGCTTGAGCGGTAATCCTGCCGCCGTAATGCATGAGCTCCCAGATCTCTTCAGTGATATGGGGCGCAAACGGATTCACGAGCAGAAGCAACGTCTGATAATCCGCCTCCGTCAGCCGGCCGAGGTCATAAATCCGGTTCACGAGGGTCATGAGTTGAGCGACCGCGGTATTCCCTTTCAGCTGCTCAATATCCGAACCCACCTTGCGGATCGTCTGGTGGATCAGAGTCTCCAGTTCCGGACTGTAATCAACGCCCGGGCTCACGGTCTCCTGCAGTGCCCAGACACGCTCAAGGAAGCGCTGGCAGCCCTTAATGCTGGCGGTATTCCAGATCGCCGGCTTCTCGAAATCGCCGATGAACACCTCGTAGAGACGGAAAGTATCCGCACCGTATTCGCCGACGACATCATCCGGATTCACTACGTTGCCGCGAGACTTACTCATCTTCTCGCCGTTTTCGCCCAGGATCATGCCGTGCGACGTACGGATCGCGTAAGGTTCAGCTGTCGGCGCGACGCCGATATCGTAGAGGAACTTGTACCAGAATCTGGAGTAAAGCAGATGAAGCGTCGTGTGCTCCATGCCGCCGTTGTACCAGTCGACCGGTAACCAGTAGGCCAAAGCCTCCGGCGATCCCAAAGCCTCCGTATTATCCGGATCCGCATAGCGCATGAAGTACCAGGACGACCCGGCCCACTGCGGCATGGTGTCGGTTTCGCGTTTCGCAGCGCCGCCACACGCCGGACAGGTGGTATTGACCCAGTCGGTCAACGTGGCCAAAGGCGACTCCCCCGTCTCCGTCGGCTGATAGCTGTCCACTTCCGGGAGCTCCAGGGGTAGGGACTCTTCCGGCAAGGGCACATAGCCGCAATCCGGGCAATGCACAATCGGGATCGGCTCTCCCCAGTAGCGCTGACGCGAGAAGACCCAGTCTCTGAGCTTGAAGTTCGTCTTAGCCTCGCCGATCCCGCGCTCGACGAGCCAGTCGGTGATCTTGGCTTTGGCCTCGGCAACGGGCAAGCCATCGAGGAAGTCGGAATTCACCAACGTCCCCTCCTCGATATCCGTATAAGCGGCTTGGCTCAGATCGCCACCGGCCACCACCTCCACGATCGGCAGGTCGAAGGCCCGGGCGAATTCATAGTCTCTGGTGTCGTGGCCCGGCACCGCCATAATCGCGCCCGTGCCGTAACTGGCCAAAACATAGTC
>CAZJTS010000148.1:0-442 GCA_964548975.1 uncultured Fastidiosipila sp. | reverse complement strand
TCCAGGCGAACGCCGGTCTTCTCCTTATTCACTTCTGTCCGCTCAAACTCGGACTTCTGGGCAGCCAGTTTCTGGTATGCCTTCACTTCGGCATTATTCTTTAACTGATTTTCCCATTGGGCCAAATACCGGTGCTCCGGCGAAATCACCATATAGGTGGCGCCGAAAAGCGTATCCGGTCTTGTGGTATAAACGACCAGATCATCGTCGGTTGTGGTCTTAAAGGTCACCTCCGCACCATAGGAACGCCCGATCCAGTTGATCTGCTGGGCCTTGACCCGGTCAATGAAATCCACCTCCGCCAGGTCGTCGATCAGGCGGTCGGCATAGGCAGTGATCTTCAGCATCCACTGACTCTTCACCCGATGGACCACAGGGGCGCCGCAACGCTCGCAGCCGCCGTTGACGACCTCTTCATTGGCCAGAACAACCTTACAGGACG
>CAZJTS010000147.1:5026-5307 GCA_964548975.1 uncultured Fastidiosipila sp. | reverse complement strand
GGCCGAGAAGATGCTCGACCAGACTCGGCAGATGCTGCAACAACTGGACACCACCTTCTCGAGTATCATCCAAAACAACCTGAACGAAACGATGAAGAAGCTGACTTCGCTGACAATTATTATCACGATTCCCTGCATCACAGCAGGCTTATGGGGGATGAATGTGGCGTTGCCGTTCAGTCGCGATCCGCTTGCGTTCTTGGTGGTCCTGGCGATCACCTCGTTGCTGATGCTACTCGCGTATTTGTGGCTCAAGCGGAAGGATTTTTTGTAAGGGGCTG
>CAZJTS010000147.1:0-5016 GCA_964548975.1 uncultured Fastidiosipila sp. | reverse complement strand
CTAGATTCCCCGGCGCAGGCAGCAAGGACGCAGGCGCTGACGTCTATCCGCTGCACTGGCGGGCGCGGTTTTGGCCAAGACGAGCAAAAATACAACTTAAAAAAACAACTGGATGAATGCCTGGGCTTGTGTCAATCTTAAGGAAAGCCTCGATCCATGTCGTAAAGGAGATTCTTATGTCGTATCCAGAGACCATGAAAGCGTTAGTTGCGTATGCGAAGGATGATTATCGTTATGAGCCGGCCTATCCCACCCCTGCGTGCGGACCCGATGATGTCATTATTAAGTGCGAAGGCTGCGGCGTCTGCGCGGGTGACGTGAAGTGCCACCATGGCGCAGCGATGTTCTGGGGCGATGAGATGCAGCCCTCGTGGGTGAAGCCTCCGTTCATTCCGGGCCATGAATTCCTGGGCCATATTGTGGCGGTCGGCGAGAATAGAGCTGCAGAATTCAAGATCGGTGATCGCGTGATTGCGGATCAGATTATACCTTGCGGCAAGTGCCGCTTCTGCAAGAGCGGTGACTATTGGATGTGCCAGCCGCATGATATGCTCGGGTTTATGCACTACACCAATGGCGGCATGGCGGAGTATGTGCGCTTCCCCAAGACCGCAGTCATTCATCAGGTGCCGCAGGATATGCCGCTGGAAGATGCTTTGCTGATCGAGCCCTATGCGTGCTCGAAGCACGCGGTGGACAGAGCGGAGATTGAGGTCGAGGACATCGTCGTCCTTTCCGGCGCGGGTACGCTGGGGCTGGGTATGGTTACCTATGCGAAGATGAGACATCCCAAGAAGCTGATTGTCCTGGACCTGATTGATGAGCGTTTGGCGATGGCCAAAGCGTTCGGCGCAGACGAGGTCTGGAATCCCGGCAAGATGGATGTTGTGGCTGCCATTATGGAGCTTACCGATGGCTATGGCTGCGACAAGTATATTGAGGCTACGGGGCACCCTTCGAGTGTGATTCAGGGCATGAATATGATCCGCAAGCTTGGCACTTTTGTGGAATTCAGTGTCTTTAGCCAGCCCACGACAATCGACTGGTCCATTATCGGCGACCGGAAGGAGCTGAACATTCACGGGGCGCACCTGGGCCCTTACTGCTATCCCTTTGTCATTGAGAATATTCACAACGGCAATCTCAAGACGGCCAAAGTCGTGACCAGCACCTTCCCGGTGGAGGAGTGGGAAAAGGCTTTCAAATTGGCTGAAGGCAAGGAAGGCGACCTCAAGGTCGTGATCAAGTTCGACTAAGCCTGCGTGCGTCACGTGGCAGCTGCGGGAGGTTTTATGGACAAGTATTTGATTGGCCTGGACAATGGCGGCACCCTGATCAAGGCCATCGTCTTCGATACAGCGGGTAATGTGGTGGCGAGTGCATCTGCGAAAACGCCCATACTCACACCGGAACCGGGGTTTACGGAGCGGGATATGGAGGAGCTCTGGCTCAAGAATTGTGACTGTGTCAGACGTGCTTTGGCCTCCGGGGAAGTCGATCCTGCCCTGGTGGCAGGCATGGCGATCTCCGGTCACGGCAAGGGGCTGTATCTGTGGGGCAAAGCGGACAAGCCAATTTACAACGGCATTGTCTCTACGGATAACCGGGCCTGGCGCTATCCCGAGCGCTGGAAGGAGGACGGTACCTTCCGCCGCAACTACCCCAAGCTCTGCCAGAACATTATGGCCAGCCAACAGCTGTCTCTGCTCGCCTGGCTGAAGGACCACCGACCGGACGTATACGAGGACATTCGCTGGGTCTTCTCGGTCAAAGACTATCTGCGCTTCCGTTTCACCGGCGAGGCCTACTGCGAAGCCACGGATATCTCCGGTTCGGGCCTCCTGAATGTGCGGGACAAGCAGTTCGACCGCGAAATGCTCGCGGACTTTGGCATCGGTGAGATGTTCAGCTGTCTGGCACCGCTACGCTACTCTTCGGACCACTGCGGCGGTCTCACGGCGAACGCGGCCCAGCTGACGGGGCTTCCCGAGGGCCTGCCGGTAGCCGGCGGGATGTTCGATATCGATGCCTGCGCCATCGCTATGCGTGTACTGGAGCCCGAAGACCTGATTACGATCGCGGGCACCTGGAGCATCAATGAATACATTTCGCAAGAGCCGGTACTGGACCAGGAAGACATCCTGATGAATTCGCTCTACGCCATCCCCGGCTACTACCTGATTGAGGAGTGCAGCGCTACCTCAGCCGGCAACCTGGAGTGGTATATCGACAACCTTCTCAGCAAGGCTGAGATTCCGGCAGGCCAAAGCGTCTATGCCTATATCGAGGAGCAGATTCAGACCACCGCCACCGAGAAGAGCGATGTGTACTTTTTGCCCTTCCTCTTCGCGTCGAACACGCATCCCCTGGGCAAAGCCTCTTTCGTAGGGCTTACGCTCTATCATAATCAGGCAGACATGCTGCGATCCATTTACGAAGGCGTAGTGTTCTCCCACAAGATGCACATCGAGCGCTTGGTCGCGACGCGCCGGCCGCCCCAGGCCATACGCCTGGCCGGCGGTGTCACAAACTCACCCTTCTGGACACAAATGTTCGCCGACATCCTGAATTATCCGTTGGAGCTCGTAAAGGTCAAAGAACTTGGCGCGCTCGGCGCCGCGATGGCAGCCGGCGTCTCGGGCGGACTCTTCCGGGACTATTATGAAGCGGCTGCGCATATGACTGCCATTGACCAGGTGGTCCGGCCCGATCCGGTAATGCACGCGAAATACCAGAAGAAGTATGAGAAGTACGTTGCGGTATGCGCTGCGCTCGATGGGGTCTGGGGACTGTTCGAGTAGTTGGTGTGGGGCGGATGGTGTGAGGCTGCTCGAGCAGTGGGTGTGGGGATTTGAGCAGCGGTTGTGTGGGTTCGCCGTGACCGTGACAAAAATCTTCGAAATCCGAGAATAGAGGTCGAATTCAGTAGAAGATTTGCCATAAAACATCTTTCAACTGGAAATTATAGGCTTTCATGAACATCCAGAGTCGGATTCCGGCCGTTTTTGTCTTGTAGAAGGCCCGTCCGAGACGAAAAAACTCAAATTTCGTGGCCGAATGACCCAAATGGCCAACAGTGTCATTTCCCCAGCGGTGGGGCCGCAGAAAACAATTATTTGACCAGATCCGTGACAGCCGTCCGGAGGCAGGCTTGTGTGGCCTTTCGTCGCCGCTCAGCTTACGGCAAACGGTAGATCGTGATGATGACGCTGCCTTCTGTTTCACCCGGCTGCAGTCCCCCGGTGTACACACCGTGATTCAGCCAGGCGTAGGGACCGTTCACATCACAGGCGAAACGAGGGGTGGTTTTCGCCTCGCGGCCAAAATCCTTCCACTGGATGTAGCCTTCATTCTCGATCATGATGAGCGCGCCGTCATCCGTCCGCAAGGTGTATTTCGCGTGGACGTGACCGATGTCATCCTCCTTCTGGAGGCTCCAGTCTGCGCCGCCCGGCACGACCTCACCGCTGATCTTGCCGCTGAAGGTCCCTCCGACGATGGGGATGACCCGCAGATAGCCATCGAGCGTTTGGCCCACCTCAAGGGGAGCGCTGCATTGGACGAAAATCGTCGTGATGGTTTCGATCTTGCTGCCTTCTAGACTTGTTGCTGTGTTCATTGTGAACCTGCCTTTCGAAGAATCGTACTTGCAGTATAGTAAGGTAGAATCAGAAGTGCAACGGATGGTCTCATCTGGATTACTCGCGGAGCTGGTTGTGTCGCGGTAGAATGCTAGGGTATAGGTTGCGGTCGTGGCGCTCTCGAGCAGGTTCGCAATATCCACATCAAACATACCATTAGATGTATAGAAATACACATTGCATGTCAGGGCATGAAGAAGGATCTGCTAACGCAGCGGATAGAGAAGAAAGGTTTAACAATATGGCAGTAATGGAAGTGACATTTGCTTCAAGCAGTCTCAAACGAGCAGTGACGTTCAGCGCGGTGCTGCCTGTCGATCGGCGATTCGGACCGGGACAGGCAGCAGACTTCGAAGCAGGCAAATTCAAGACTTTGTATCTTTTGCATGGGTACACGGGGACCCATAACGACTTTCTTCTGAACAGTGACATTGCCATGTTGTCTGCTCAGAATAATCTAGCGGTGATATTCCCCAGCGGCGAGAATTCCTTCTACCTCGAGGATGAGGATTTGGGTGTGAGCCACAGCCAGCTGGTAGGTAAGGAGCTTGTCGAGTTTACCCGCGCGCTTTTCCCTTTGTCCCCAAAACGTGAAGACACTTTCATTGCAGGAATTTCGATGGGCGGTTATGGGGCCATGATCAACGGCCTCCGTTACGCTGATACATTTGGTAAGATTCAAGCCTTGTCCGGTGCCTTTATCAATATCGAAATTGCCGACGCCAAGCAGACAAAGCCGGACGGATTGTCCTCATCCGCGTACCAGAGGCGAGTGTTCGGTGATCCCGCCACGCTGCGGCAGACGGATCGCGATCCCCGCTATCTGCTCGAGCAGCTGGTACAACGCGGCGCACCCATTCCTCAGATCAGTCAATGCTGTGGCGCTGAGGACTTCTTGATCGGCCCTAACCGCAAACTGCATCAGTTCATGGTCGATGCCGGTATCAGCCATCTTTACGAAGAAGGTCACGGAGAGCACAACTGGGACTATTGGCTTCCGAAACTGAGATCTGGCGTTGAGTGGATGGTCCGGAACTAGCACATCTCTCGTGTATAGCAGCCAAGCGTGAGGCCAAAGAGTGGTTGACTAGAACATAATCACCACCAAGGGACTGTCTCAAAATGAGGCAGTCCTTTGCGATTTTGTCGCGGGCTTGAGGATCTATCACCATACTCCACGAATTCAAGCCGTATAAGTTGGTTGTACGGCTTCTTGTTCCGATTTGCCTGAAGTTTGTCTTCTCGCACCCCCCTGATCTGGACAAAAGTTGCGAAAGTGTGTGCGCGGTGCTTGGAATATCGAAATTTTTGTCCACCCGCACCCCGAATCGTGGCAAATATCCGAGTTGTGTGGCCCCTCCGCTTGGATAACTCG
>CAZJTS010000146.1:0-5486 GCA_964548975.1 uncultured Fastidiosipila sp. | reverse complement strand
TTGAATGATGCGCGCGTGGCCCCGCTTTTGGCCAAAGACCTGGCCGGCTCACCCCCCGCCCTCATCATTACCGCCGAGCACGATCTGCTCCGCGATGAGGCTGAGCTCTACGCCGACAAACTCCGCGAGGCAGGCGTGCCGGTTCAGAACACGCGCTACCCGGATGTGCCGCACGGTTTCTTCAGCGCGGCGAACTTCTTCCAGGAAGAGCAGGAACAGGTCTATAGAGAAGTGCGGGACTTCCTGGATCAGTGGCAGGAGAACTGATGGAACGTGATGAGGCGAAAAAACGGGAACGATTTCGGCTGGCGACGGCTCGCATCGGTGAGCGTCCCTGGATTCCGCTCGATAATGCGTCGAAAATCTTCTTATCGACCCGTTCGGCGGTGGATACGAAGGTCTTCCGCTTAACCGCCGGTCTTGCCGATGCGGTCGATCCGCTGCTCCTTCAGCAGGCGTTGGATCTGGCTTTTGACGAGTTTCCTCTGTTTCACGGAATCATCCGCCGCGGCATTTTCTGGTATTTTATCGAGCGTTCTTCGCTGCGGCCGAAGGTACAGGAAGAGGCCGATATTCCCTGCGCCCAGCTCTTCTCTCCCTCCTACAGGGGGCTTCTTTTCCGTGTGCTTTACCGCGCCAACCGCATTCACCTGGAAGTCTTTCATGCCCTGTCCGACGGAAATGGGGCGGTGAGCTTTTTTCAGCTTTTGCTCATTCATTACATGAGGCTGACGCGGACGGCGGGCGGTCTGGAGCCCCAGGCTGTGCTGCCCCACTACATTGCCACCGACAGCAGTAAGGACAGCTTTACGGAATATTTCCGGGCTCAACCGAACCCGGAGGCGAAGCAGAAGGCCCCGCTTTTGGCCAAATCCCGGGTCTACCGGGTCAAGGGCAAGAAGACTCTGGACGGCCGCATGAATATTCTGGAGCTGCATCTTCGCACGTCGAAGGTGCTGGCCAAAGCCCGGGAGGCCGGTGGCACCCTCACCACCTACCTCTGTGCGGTCTTCATGCAAGCGCTCTACGATACGATGCCGGCGCGGCAGAAAGAACGCCCGAAATGGCGCATCGTGCTCTCTGTTCCCATCGACCTGCGTCAGTTCTATCCCTCGCTGACCTCCAGAAATTTTTTCTCTACGGTCATGCTGAGCCATGAATTCGTGAAGGACAGCCCGCAAACGCTGGCCGAGATCACGGATGCCCTCTCCGCTCAGCTGAAGGAGAAAGCAACGAAAGAACAGATCGCCCCGCGGGTCCAACGGCTCGTGCGTTTAGAGGAGCTGCTCGTCGTGCGCCTCACGCCGCTTTACCTCAAAGACCTGATTCTCAAACTTGCCAATCACGTGAATAATCTGGGCATCACGGCCTCGATGACGAACGTCGGACGTTTCAGACTGCCGGGCGAGGTCGCGGACGATCTCCAGGAGGCGGTCATCCTCACGTCGGCTGTCCGGCCCCAGTTTTCCGTCCAGAGCTATGACAATGACCTGGCCATCACCTTCACCTCGCCAAAACTGGATACCGCCATTCAGGATCGCTATAGCGAAATCCTGGAAGCGGAGGGGCTTAACGTCAATTTTGCCGTGGAATCGGTGCTTGAGGACACGGAAACTCAGGTTCATAAACCCACGATCGTGACCGCCTCCGCCGGTGAAGTCACGGAGGAGCAACCCGATCGGACAAGCGCGGAGCACCCGCCCTACCCTTTTATACCCGTGAAGACGAATCTTCCGCTGGCCCAGAGCATCCTTACCGCGGCGACCATTTTCTCCCTCCTGATTTACGCGGCCGGCAATCTTTGGCTTGGCTGGCAACTACCTCTCCCTGTCCTGCTTGTCGCAGTCGCCACCCTCTGGATCACCGTGATCGGCATTCTCGGCAATCTCCATAACCCCGCCTGGGCGATCCTGCGCCAGACCATTGTATTCAGTCTTTCCGTCATTGCCCTGGATCTCCTGAATGCCTGGGAAGGCTGGTCCATCACCTGGGTCCTCCCTATCATCCTGGGAAGCTCGGTTATCGCCACGCAGATTACTCTGCTCGCCTCCCGCAAAGCCCTGGAGCGCGGGGTTTTCTTCATGCAGGCCAATGCGATTTTGGCCCTGACGCCCCTGGTTTTTATTCTTTTGGGCTGGGTCAGTCCGCTTTGGCCAAGCCTTCTGGCGATGGGTATCGGCGGCGTCTCCTTCCTCATCACCGCGATCTGGCGCCGGCGGGTCTTCGGCGAAGAAGTACGCAGGAAGCTACATTTCTAGTTTGTGAGTTTCGTGACCGATAGGATGATGGGGACTTGCTATACTGCCAAAGTCGAAGACGGCACTTGAAATCCTGCCGCGCGACGCTCACACTGTTACATGCTTAATCAATGCACCTGAAAGGAACCCCACATGTCTGAGCTAAATCTATCACTCAATCCGGGTAACACAGTCACGGATACGGAAGTACCCGCCCCGACCACGCCCTCACCGGACACCCTATACGATATCCTCATTATAGGCGGCGGTCCCGCCGGCCTGAACGCGGCCATCTATGCGAACCGCAAGGGCCTGGCTACCGCGGTTTTCGGCGAGCGCGTCGGCGGGCAGATGCTGGACACCGGCAAGATTGACAACTATATCGGCAAGGGCTCGATTCGCGGCTTTGATCTGTCGCGGGATTTTGAGCGTGATACGCGCGCGCTCGGCGTGCCGATTCAGGAAGGATTTCAGATTGACAGTTGGGCCAAAGACGGGGATCACTTCGTTCTCACCTCTACTCTCGGGGAAAGTTTCCGCGGCCGCCTGGTCATTCTGGCCACCGGCTCATCGCCCAAACACCTCAACATTCCCGGCGAAAAAGAATTCGCGAATATGGGCGTCAGCTACTGCGCCATCTGTGACGCGCCGCTCTTCCGCAACAAACGCATCGTCATCGTCGGCGGCGGCGACTCCGCTATCGAAGCGGCGATCGATACCGCCCGCATCTGCTCAGAGGTGACGGTCGTGCAGCGGAGTACGTTCCGCGCGAGCCCGGTGCTCATGCAGGAAGTCCAGAAGCTCCAAAATGTCTCCTTACATATCCAGACTGAAACCGTGCGCATCGAAGGGACCGACCGAGTGACCGGCATTGTTGTGTTGGACAAAACCACCGGTGAAGAACGCCTCATCGAGACCGATGCGGTCTTCATCGAGATCGGCCACAATCCCCAGCTCGGGCCCTTCGCGGGCGACCTCGACACCACCGCCCACAACGAAGTCATTATTGACCAGAGGAATATGACTTCCATTCCGGGTGTCTTCGCCGCCGGCGACCTGACGCCCACCGCCTACAAACAGATCGTAATCGCCGCAGCTGAGGGTGCCAAAGCTGCCCTCTCTGCCAACAATTACCTGGTGACAGGTATTTGAAAGGAAACCCCATGCCCATTATCCAAGACAAAGACGCTGAAACCTTAAAAGACGTATTCAAGAATCTCGAACGTGACGTTACAATCGTCCTCTTCAATGCTGAAGGCAATGAAGCCGGTGAAGTTACAACCGAGCTCCTCCGCGAGCTGACTGCCCTCTCCGACAAACTCCACCTCGAAGAACATGACTTCGCCTCAGAGCAGGCGCTCGCGAAAGAATATAACGTACAGCTCAAACCGGCCTTCGTCCTTCTGGACTCAGAAGGCAAGTTCACCAGAATCCGCTTTAACGGCGTTCCGATGGGCCATGAGATCAACTCGCTCCTGAGCAGTATCGTGGAAGTCGGCGCTGACACGCCCCCTATGCCCGAAGAAATGCTGGAGAGAGCTCAGGCAATTGAAGGCCCTGTCGACATCAAAGTCTTCGTGACACTCAGCTGCCCGCACTGTCCGGGTGCGGTACAGAAGGCCCATGCTTTGGCCCGCGTAAACCCCAACATTCAAGCCGAAATGATCGACGCCGAGACCTTCTCTGAAATGTCGGACGATTACGGGGTCGGCTCCGTCCCCCACATCGTCTTCAACGATGGCCAAGCCTTCGTGGGCAATCAGCCCTTCGAGGATTTCCTCGCTTACGCCGAAGAAGCAGGTCAGATACTTTAAGCAAGGCTTTTATTCCCCTTCGCCGATCGATAAGGCGGAGATGAAATCATAGATGGCCTTCTCTCTTTGCGGCCCGGCCATGAAGACCGCCCAGTCGTCGATCAGGCAATCGTGGCATTTATTCGGAATGTCCTTGACCTCACTGTAGACGAAATCACGCATGTAATGGAAATTATTCCAGCGCACGTGTTCGAGCTCGGTGAGATAATTCATCACGGGGTCCGCTTCGATGCGCGCCACCTGTTCAGCCACCGACAGCTCATCCAGGTCGTCCTGCCATTTTTTTACGATCGCGGCCGGACTGTCCGGGAATGCGGCGAGCTCCGATAGCCCCTCCAAAATCCTGAGTTTCACCGGCCGATGCAGCGACTGGGCAAGACTTGACTCACGCTTGAAACTGCTGAGCGCCTGCCACTGGGTCAGGGGACTTGCGGTCGGCGGCGTCTCATCCAAGAGGTCCGCAGCAACCCGATTGTAGTAGGCGTTGAAGGCTTTGGCCTCCGCAAAAAGACTCTCGTTCATAATGACGTCCCGGGTCAGGATGGCGCTGTCCTCACCGAAAGTCACCAGCTGGCCGCGGCGTTCCTTCAGCGCCCGACTCAGGGCTTCGACCTCGATCGGCGCAGGCGTGTAAACCGCCACCCGCGCCTCCGGGAAGTAGGTATTGAGGCGATTCAGCGTCAGGAGCGACTGTCTGGAATCCTCTAGACAGAAGATCACCGACGTGAAGGGATCCCCGGCCGCACTTGCCTCAACCTGCCCGGACAGGGCCCGGGTCTGGAGGTCATACTCCAGCAGATCGACATCGACGACGCGGTCGAGGTGAGTGATTTCGCTTGCGAAATAATCGAACTTCCGGCCCGCCTCCCGATCCAGAATGGTGATGTGGAGCTTTTCGCGGATATTCACGGTCGCCAGATTCGTAGCTTCGCGGAAGATCGCCTGCCCGAGCCGGCCAAAACCCACGATGAGCAGATGGACATGCCCGATTTTGGCCGCCATAGTTTCTTCGGAAGTGACATCCGCCGCCGTCCAGGGGGCCCGAAGTCCCGGGGTCTCATACACAGGAAAGCGCGTCTGATGGAAGAGCTGGACTGCCCTGAGATCATTGACGTTAAAGAAGTGGACCGAGAGCTGCGCCCAACCATCAGCCTGGACTGCGATCAGGTCACGGATCGCTTCACTATTACTTAAAATGTGGCTGGGCAGCCTGGTGTCAGGATATTCCGCAAGAATCTCATTCAGCGCGCGGAGCCGGCCGAAATTCTCCGGCTCATCGAGGAAACAGACAAGGCCGCCGGCCTGGGGGATCTTGTTCGTGCGCAGTTTCAGACGATTATCGATTGCCGCCGGCCGGTCGTAATCCAGACTCACGACTTTGATTCCCTTCTTCTCCAGCTCCTCGGTTTCGACGAGCAGGGTCTGCTCCGGGATC
>CAZJTS010000145.1:0-5525 GCA_964548975.1 uncultured Fastidiosipila sp. | reverse complement strand
CCATCTTGACCCACCACTGAAGTGATGCTCGCGGCTCAACGATAGTGCCGCAGCGTTGGCAGGTACCGACACTATGGCGATAGTCTTCGATCTTCAGCAGAGCACCGATCGCTTCCAGATCCTGCACAATCTGTTTGCGGCAGTCTTCTCTACTCATGCCCTCATATGCACCCGCGGCTTCCGTCATCTTCCCTGTTTCATCAATGACTTCCACGAATTCCAAGTTATGTCGTTCACCCATGGCGAAATCGTTCGGGTCATGTGCCGGTGTGACTTTCACACAACCGGTACCGAACTCCCGGCTGACGAAATCATCTGCGATCACAGGGATACGTCTGTTCACCAGCGGGAGCGTAAGATATTTCCCGATCATGTGTTGATAACGTTCATCCTCGGGGTGAACCGCAACTGCCGTATCACCGAGCATCGTCTCTGGCCGGGTGGTCGCAACAACCACTTCTCCGCTACCGTCTTCCATGGGATAGACCAAATGCCAGAGATGCGAATTATCGTCTTTATAGACCACCTCAATATCGCTGATCGACGTATTACAGTCGGGGCACCAGTTCACCATGCGCTTGCCGCGGTAGATCAGCCCTTTGGCATAGAGATCGATGAACACAGTCTGAACAGCTTCAGACAGCCCTTCATCCATCGTAAAATGTTCTCTCTCCCAGTCACAGGAAGCGCCCATTTTGCGCAGCTGCTCCGTGATCCGGTTCCCGAACTTTTCCTTCCACGCCCAGGCTCTCTCGAGAAAGCCGTCGCGTCCGAGGTCCGACTTATCAACACCTTCAGCTCTCATGCTGTCCACGATTTTGGCCTCAGTCGCAATCGCTGCATGATCCGTACCCGGTAGCCACAATGCAGCGTAGCCCTGCATACGCCGCCAGCGGATCAGAATATCCTGTAGGGTGCTGTCCAAAGCATGGCCCATGTGGAGCTGGCCCGTAATATTGGGCGGCGGCATCATGATGGTGTAGGGCTTTTTAGCCGGATCTATGTCCGGATGAAAATAGCCCCTTTCCTCCCATTGGCGATAGATCACTTCTTCTCTATCCGCGGGATTGAAATTCGCTGCTATCTGTTGACGATCTTTCATCTTCATTACCTCGTAAATTCATTTAAATAGAAAAACAGCCCCCTACTCTGTTTCCAGACGGGTGCTGTTCACCGTGGTACCACTGGAATTCCTCCTACATGAATGTAAGAGGCACTCTTGAAACACTTAATGCCTGTTTCCGGGGCCGCCCACTCTTCGGCTACCTTCGTCTCTCCGGCCTATCTGCTTCTCTCAGCCGCTTAGTGCGGAAGCATTCTCTGGAAATGGCCGTGGGAGTCTACTCCTCCGAGGTCTTGGTGGACTTATGTAAGATTATTTATAGCTTCTCAGCTGCCGCTTCGTCTATCAGGACGGTTACGTCAGGATGTACTTGGAGCAATGAGGCCTGGCAATTCGGTGTGACAGGTCCATTGATCATGTCGGCTACCGCATTGGCTTTCTCGGCGCCGAAGGCCAAAAGAAGGATCTTGCGCGCCTTCATGATTGACCCGGTACCCATGCTGATCGCTTTGACCGGAACTTCATCCTTGGAGGTGAAGAAACGTGAATTCGCCTCAATGGTCTCAGGGGCCAGATTCACGACATGGGTGGTCGGCTCGAAGGTGTCAGACGGCTCATTGAAACCGATATGTGCATTTCTGCCTAAGCCCAGGAGCTGAAGATCAATGCCGCCGTAGGCTTCGATTTTCTCTTCGTAAGCCTGGCTTTCCGCATCCGCATCGTCAGATTCTCCGCTGGGAATAAAGAACTGGTCTTCTTCAATATCCACTGAACCGAAGAGATTCTGCATCATATAAGTGTAGTAGCTCTGCGGGTGATCCTTAGTCAATCCGATGTATTCATCGAGATTGAATGTGGCTACATCCGCAAAAGATATAATCCCTTCATCATACATTCTGACCAGATGCTGATAGGTTGAGACGGGCGAACCGCCGGTCGCAAAACCCAGAACCGAATTCGGTTTCTGCAGAATCTGAGCAGCGATGATCGTCGCAGCTGCCTTTGAAGCAGTTTCCTGATCTTTGTAAATCATGACATTCATGCATGCTTCCTCTAACTTTCCTTAAGTACAACAATAGTAGCACAATTAACGGGGAGATTCACTATATCGAGCGCCGGATTCAGGTCATTTTCAGCTCAGCGATGGTAACGCCGGCATCCCCTTCACCGAAGGCGGCTTGACGCCAGGTGGCGATGCGGCTATCACGCCCCAGGAAGTCCTGAACCGCTTTCCTTAAGGCGCCGGTGCCTTTGCCATGGACAATTCTGACCGTCTCAGCGCCGGCCAAAACCGCGTCATCCAGGTAATGGTCGAGTATTTCTATACCCTCAGCCGTAGTTTTACCGATCAGTTTGAGCTCAGCGGAGAAGTTCATGCGCTTGGTCTGACGGACACTGCTGTGCGGTCTGGCGGCTGCGGTTTCACGCTTTTTCTCCCGTTTAGATGGCGGTTCCACGAGGCCTGACACAGGCACTGACACCTGGAGCTGACCTGAACGCAAGAAGACCTGGCCCTTATTATCCGGTTCCGTCATGATCTTGCCTTCCAGCTGCAATGCAGGTGCGAAGGCGGTATCGCCCACTTCCCAGCGATCCCGCGCCTTCAGAGCCGGACCGGACTTCAGCTGTTTTAGCGTCTCCTGACCGATTTCACTCTCGATGTCATTGAGTTCACCTCTGAGCAATTGCCTCAGCGCTTCTGCATCCTGAACCGGAGCCGAGCCCCCTTCCTGGATACGTCGGTTGATATCTTTGACCAAAGCATCCACTTCCTGAGTCTGTCGCCTGAGATTTTGTCGGCTTTCCTCTCTCGCGGTCTGGAGTATATCCTGTTTACTCTTCAGTATCTTTGCTTCTTCCGCTTCGGCCTGCTGGCGTGCGGCACGGGCCTTCGCTCTGTCCTCTTGCGCTTCACGCAAAAGTTGCTCGGTCTGGGCGCGCTGACGGTCGACATCCGCCAGGACGTTCTCGAAACGGATGTTTTCCGTTGTCAGTTCTCGCTTCGCTCGCTCAATGATGCCTTCTCTGAGGCCTAACTTGCGGGAAATAATAAAGGCATTGGAGCTGCCCGGTACACCGATCAGGAGTTTATAGGTCGGCTTCAGGGTATCGATATCGAATTCCGCCGCAGCATTTTCGACATCGTCCGTCTGCAGAGCATAGACCTTCAGCTCTTTATAATGCGTGGTGGCAACAGTCACACAGCCGGACATACGCAGATCTTCCAGAATGGCTACGGCTAAGGCGGCACCTTCGGAAGGGTCCGTCCCTGAGCCCAGCTCATCGGTGAGGACTAAGGTATCCTGATCCGCCATCTCGGTGATCTCCACTATATTGCGCATATGCGAAGAGAACGTGGACAGGCTTTGCTCGATGCTCTGCTCATCGCCGATGTCCGCCAGGATCTGCCTGAAAACTGAACAGGTAGACCCGTGAGCGGCGGGGATCTGCAGGCCACTGGCCGCCATGAGGTTCAGCAAACCGCAGGTTTTCAGTGACACCGTCTTACCGCCGGTGTTAGGTCCGGTAATTAAAAGTGTCCGGAAATTCTCTCCCACATAGAAGTCGATGGGCACCACTTCCTCTGCCGGAATATGCGGATGCCTGGCCTGTTTGAGATTGATCCTGCCTTGATTATTGAGTAGCGGTCGGCTTGCTTTCATTTGCTGGGCAAGCCGGGCTTTGGCCCAGAAAAAATCGGCTCGAGCCAAGAGCTCAACGTCCTCGAGGAGGTCCTCTCTGACAGCTGCGATCCTTTGACTGAACAGTTTGAGAATGCGTTCGATCTCTCGTTCTTCCTGGACTTTCAGCTCCCGAATCCGGTTGTTCTCCTCGACAACGGCCAAAGGTTCGATGAAGAGCGTCTGTCCGGACTGCGATGTGTCGTGGACGATTCCGGGGATTCTACTACGTTGCTCAATCTTGACCGGCACAACATAGCGATCGTTTCGCTGGGTGATAATCTGTTCTTGTAAAGCGTCCGCCGCACTCTTGAGCAGCCTATCCAAATGGACTCGGATCTGACTCTGACTGCGCCTGCTGGCTTGCCGGATGGAGGCCAGCTCGGCACTCGCCTGATCCGCCAGCTCATTCTCACCGAGGATGCTTCTTTGGAGGTCTTTTTTCAGTTCCGCTTGAGGGATCAGGGCGAAGAGAAGTTGATAGAATCGGTTCACCTCCCCTTCACCGGCCGGTGCGAAAGCCGCCAGCCGCTCAACCGCTTCTAAGAAACTTCCGATCTGCATCAGCTCTCGGGTGCCCAGGACAACACCGGGTGTTTTGAGTCGGTCGAGAGACGGACGTATACGATGCAGTCCTTGGAGTGGTGCCTGACCTTTGCGGAGCAGGATCTCCAGCGTATCTTCGGTCTCCTGCTGGCGGGACTCGGCCACAGCCAGTTCTGGGGTCGGCAACAGCTGCTCACAGAGGGCCTTACCTTCCTGCGATGAAGTGAGTCCGAGCAAACGGGCGATAACTTGAGGGAATTCCAATTTTTCGCGTGACCTGGTGATCATGCGGTCTTCAGGCTGTGTCAAAAACTACTCCTCTTAGCGAGCGATGTTCTTCTCTTCTGAGAGTGCGCCCGACTTATAAAGGTTCCAAATCCCCCTGGCGTAGCTGAAAAGTGAATAGTAGGAAATGGCAACCGGCAGGATAAATAAATAATGGTTGAGCCAGAGTAAACGCTCCGGCAGGAAAAACAGGACCGCAAAGCACGCGGCAAGGAGAACGGTGGCAAGCTTCCCGTACCAGCGTGAACTCACGACAACCTTCTTGCGCCAGAGCGCGATGCCTCCGGCCACCATGACCAGTTCTTTGGCCAAAAGGCAGATCGGCACCCAAAGTGGCAAGCGCCCTACGAGCGCCATCATGACTGCGGTAGTTAACTGAAATATCTTATCGACCAGCGGGTCCAGCACCTTCCCCACATCAGAAACCTGATTGAACTGGCGGGCGATCCAGCCGTCCAGGATATCGGTTAACCAGATACCGAGAAAAAGTCCGGCGCTCAGTGGGGAGTAACCCTTCGAACGATAGATCTCTATCGCCATCCAGGGAATGCACACCAATCTGAGGATGGTCAGAATATTCGGTATAGTGAGTTGTTCTTTCCACTTGACCATCGTCGGTTACCTTTCCACTAAGCTTTACTTATTATAGTCAAAGAGCTGCTTCAAATGAAACAGCCCGCAAATATTTTCCTAACTTGTCTGATCCGCGCGGTTAAATCGCGATAATCTTGGCATTCTTGACCTTGTCTGCTTCGATATGCTTGCTCAACTCGAATGATTCATTCAGATCCATATGCGTGATAATACCGTTCCGCTCGACAATGACACGGTTCAACCGACCTTCGTTAATACAGTCTATCGCCATGGCGCCCATCGTGGAGGCCGCTAAGCGGTCTCTCAAAGTGGGGCTTCCGCCTCTTTGCATATGCCCCAGGATCGTGGAGCGGGAT
>CAZJTS010000144.1:0-5574 GCA_964548975.1 uncultured Fastidiosipila sp. | reverse complement strand
GTACGGTCAACTGCGACAGCGCAAACTCACAGCGAGTGGCTGACACTTCTGCCCGGCAGATTGAGCTCCTGCGTGATCTGGATGCGGCGAACGGTGTCGACAAGCTGCCCGATGACCTGCGTGTGGTCGCCAGGCTGCGCCTGGACAACCCCGGATTTTCGATACGCGAGATGGGTGAGTGCATGGATCCGCCGCTTGGTAAATCCGGCATGTACCATCGCCTCGGTAAGCTTGAAGTCTGGGCCAAAAACTACTTAGCAGAATTAGGAGAAGACAGTGGCACTTGAAATCGCCTTAATCGAGCCGGAGATTCCCCAAAACACCGGCAATATCATCCGCACCTGTGTCGCAATCGGAGCCAAGCTCCATCTGGTCGGCAAGCTGGGCTATTCGCTCGAAGATCGGCTGCTTAAGCGGGCCGGCCTGGATTACTGGTATCAGCTGACGGATTTGCAATTGTGGGACAATGTCGAAGCCCTTTTGCAGGCCAAAAGCGGCAACGCGATTTACTACACAAGCACCAAGGCCAGCGCAAGCTATGCAGAAGTGGATTTCCCCGAAAACAGCCTGATCCTCTTCGGTAAAGAGACCAAAGGCTTACCCGAGCCCTTGCTGCTGGCTCATCCCGAGCGAATGATCCGTATTCCGATGAAGGCCGAAGCCAGATCTCTGAACCTGTCGAACTCGGTTGCGATCGTCGGCTATGAATATATGCGGCAGCATGACTTCCCCGCCTTGCAGCGCGAAGGTGAGCTGCAAGGCCTCCGCTAAAATCAGCTTTCCCAGTGCATTTTTGGCCAATCGTGCTATACTATTCGCACAATATTTCCGCCAGGGAGGATTCTCATGCTAGATATACAATTGATCCGCCGCGACCCCGAATACGTCGCGCAGGCTTTGGCCAAACGTGAATACTACGTCGACTTCACGGCCTTTATTGAGTCCGATCGTGAACGCCGCGAACATATGACCGAACTAGAACAGATGAAAGCGAAGCGCAACCGTCTGTCCGCAACCATTCCGCAGCTGAAGAAGGCCGGGGAGGATGCCACCGTTGTCCTGGTCGAGCTCAAGCAGCTTTCAGACCAGATCAAGGACATGGACGAAGTTTTGGCCAAAATGGACGAGGAGCAAACGGAGTTCCTGGTTGGCTTGCCGAACCTGCCTGCTGATGATGTCAGAGCAGGCGGCAAGGAGAATAATCAGGTGGAGCGTACTTCAGGCGAGAAGCCGGTGTTCAGTTTCGAACCGCAGCACCATGTGGATATTGCCGAACGTCTTGGCATTATTGATTACGCCCGCGGCGCTAAGCTGTCCGGATATGGGTTCTGGATTTATAAGGGTGATGGTTCTCGTCTGGAGTGGGCTTTGCTCAATTACTTCGTCGAGACGCACTTGAATGATGGCTACGAGATGTTGTTCGTGCCTCATATTCTGAATGAGACCTCCGGGTATACAGCCGGTCAGTTCCCGAAATTCAAGGAAGATGTATTCTGGCTGGAAGCCCCCGAGGGTACACTTGAGAAGAACCGTCAGTTTATCTTGCCGACGGCAGAGACTGCTCTGGTCAATCTCTATCGCGACGAAATTGTCGAGGAGAAGGACCTGCCTTTCCGCTACTTTGCCTACACGCCTTGCTACCGCAAGGAAGCCGGCAGTCACCGCGCGGAAGAACGCGGTATGATTCGCGGCCACCAGTTTAATAAGATCGAAATGTTTCAGTACACAACACCTGAGAATTCTGCGGCTGCCTTCACCGAACTGGTGAATAAGGCCTGCGCGCTGGTCGAAGGTCTGGGTCTGCATTATCGCCTGTCCAGCCTGGCTGCCGGTGACTGCAGTGCCTCGATGGCCAGGACCTGGGATATCGAGGTCTGGATTCCCAGCATGAACGACTTCAAGGAAGTCAGTTCCGCTTCTAACGCTCATGATTACCAAGCACGCCGCGGTAATATGCGTTACCGTCGGGCAGAGGATGGCAAGACTGCCTTCCTCCACACGCTGAACGCTTCGGGCCTGGCGACATCGCGCATTCTGCCCGCGATTTTGGAGCAGAATCAGCAGGCAGATGGGTCTGTTTTGATCCCCGAAGTGCTGCGCAAGTATATGGGCGGCCAGGAGTACCTGAAGGGGTAAGTACTTCTGCTGTTCCGCTTGCGTACTGTTCGGACCTTCCTATGAGGTCACTGGAATAGTCTAATGAATCATGTTAACTTTTGAGGGTGGAAGTGGCAGCTTTCCCCGGTATTCGTGCAGCGAGGACCTACTGCGGCAAATGTTGCCACTCAAGCGACTTTTTCAGTGGATTCCCTTCCTATTGTCTTTTCCTGGCAATAGGGAGGTTTTTTTACTCGTCGGCGGGTATAACGAATGTCTGCAAGTAGTTCGACAAGAGACCGGATAGACAAAGATAGCAGCTAGCTTGGACACAGCGAATCGGACGATCTCGCAGGTCTCCATTCCCATGTTTATTCCCAGAAGGCATGCAAAGAGAACGAATCCCCTAGCGCGACTCAAGTTCCGGTGAATTTTCTCTAAATTTTGTATATTTTGTCAGCGCAAATGTCTTTGCACAGTTGGACAAGCGGTGCTATAATCTTTCAGTGTGCCGCTCCGGGCGCGCAACTTTTTGTGCCTAACGGAGCAATCACATTATTACGAATGAAAGGAGGTGTATTGATGCCAACGTTCAACCAATTAGTTAAGCAAGGTCGCCATGACAAGAACTACAAGTCTCATTCTCCGGCACTTCATGTCAACATGAACACGCTGAAGAAGCGCGAAACAGAGATTATTTCTCCGCAGAAGCGCGGCGTATGTACCGTTGTCAAGACCACGACCCCGAAGAAGCCTAACTCAGCTATGCGTAAGGTAGCCCGTGTACGCCTGACTTCCGGTATGGAAGTTACTGCATACATTCCGGGTATCGGCCATAACTTGCAGGAGCACTCCGTCGTCCTTATCAGAGGCGGCCGTGTGAAGGATCTCCCAGGTGTCCGTTACCACATTATCCGTGGTTCTTTGGATACTGCCGGAGTCAACGATCGCAAGCAGAGCCGTTCTAAGTACGGAGCCAAACGGCCGAAGGCCGCGAAGGTCAAGAAGTAAGGATCAGGTTGAACTCACTAGCTCAGTACATCTTGTCGATATTTTTCCGGAAACGGAGATGTGGCGGCAAGGCGCTGACAAGGCTTGCCTTTGAGCAAGTATGAGTACCTGTGATATCAGGCGTAACAGTCTGAATTATCATGTATAGGAGGGAAGACAAGTGCCACGTAAAGGTCACGTCCCAACAAGAGAAGTACTTCCTGATCCCGTGTACCATGACATTCGAGTTTCGAAGCTCGTCAATAACGTCATGTTAGACGGTAAGAAGGGAACAGCCCAGACCATCGTGTACGGTGCTTTTGACATTGTCAAAGAGAAGACCGGCATGGATGGCTTAGAAGTATTTGAAAAAGCATTAGAGAATGTTATGCCTATGCTGGAAGTCAAGGCTCGTCGTGTAGGCGGCGCGAACTACCAGGTCCCGATCGAAGTTCGTCCGGAGAGAAGGCAGACACTCGGATTGCGCTGGTTAGTGCAATTTGCCCGCAAGAGAAGTGAACGTACCATGAAGGAACGCCTCGCAGCCGAGCTCACCGACGCGATGAACGGTGCCGGCGGTTCGTTCCGCAAAAAAGAGGAAATGCACAGAATGGCTGATGCCAACCGTGCCTTTGCCCATTACAGATGGTAATGCCATCGAAAGGAGAAAATCCCAATGCCTAGAGATTTCTCGCTTGAGAATACCAGAAATATCGGGATTATGGCCCACATCGACGCGGGCAAGACAACGACGACCGAACGAGTTCTGTACTACACCGGTAAGATTCACAAGATGGGTGAATCCCACGAAGGTGCGGCTACTATGGACTATATGGCCCAGGAGCAAGAACGCGGCATCACGATCACATCGGCTGCCACGACTGCCCAATGGAAAGGTCATCGCGTCAACATCATCGACACACCAGGTCACGTTGACTTCACAGTAGAAGTAGAACGTTCCTTGCGCGTGCTCGACGGTGCCGTAACTTTGCTTGACGCGAAGAGCGGTGTTGAGCCCCAGACCGAGACTGTATGGCGCCAGGCCGATCATTACAAAGTTCCGCGTCTTGTTTACATCAATAAGATGGACGTGACCGGCGCAGACTTCTTCTATTCTGTAAGAACCATGAAGGACCGTCTGCATGCGAATGCCGTCCCGATCCAGATCCCGATCGGCAAAGAGGAAACTTTCTCCGGCATCATCGACCTCGTCAGCATGAAGGCCGAAATTTATGAGGACGACCTTGGCAACGTGTTCGGTGAAAGCGACATCCCGGACGAGTATCAGGCTGTGGCTCAAGAATGGCACGACAAAATGGTCGAGTCTATCTCTGAAACAGACGAAGAGCTCATGATGAAGTACCTCGAGGGGGAAGACATCAGCACTGCCGAACTTAAGGCAGCGTTGCGCAGAGCGACCGTTGATGTCCGTATCATTCCGGTTATCTGTGGTTCTTCATACAAGAACAAGGGTGTCCAGATGATGCTCGACGCAGTTGTCGACTATCTGCCATCTCCTGTAGATGTACCTGCTATCAAGGGTATTGATCCCGACAGCGGTGAAGAGACCACACGTCCCTCGCAGGATGAGGGCCCTTTTTCTGCCTTGGCTTTCAAGATTCTGGTCGACCCATTCGTCGGCAAACTAGCCTTCTTCCGTGTTTACTCAGGCGTATTGGAAGCCGGCTCATATGTTCAGAACTCGACGAAGAAGAAGCGCGAGCGCATCGGCCGTATTCTCTTGATGCACGCCAACCATCGTGAAGAAATCAGCAAGGTTTATGCTGGTGACATTGCGGCGGCAGTCGGCCTCAAGGATACAACCACCGGTGACACACTCTGTTCCGCCGATGACCCGGTTATTTTGGAGTCCATGGATTTCCCCGAGCCGGTTATCAGCGTCGCAATCGAGCCTAAGTCTAAAGCGTCGCAGGACAAGATGATGATCGCCCTGCAGAAGCTGGCAGAAGAAGATCCGACCTTCCGTACGTTTACCGACGTCGATACAGGTCAGACCATCATCTCCGGTATGGGTGAGCTGCATCTGGACATCATCGTCGACCGTATGTTCCGTGAGTTCAAGGTCGAAGCCAATGTCGGTGCTCCTCAGGTTGCCTACAAGGAGACTGCTACGCAAGCAGTCCGCGCTGAAGGCAGATTCGTCCGTCAGTCCGGCGGTCGTGGCCAATATGGTCATTGCGTACTGGAACTGGAGCCTATGGAGCCTGGTACCGGATACGAGTTCAATAATAAAACCGTCGGCGGAACTGTGCCGAAGGAATACGTTGAGCCAGTTAACCAGGGTATCAAGGAAGCCATGCAGAGCGGTATCATCGGTGGCTATCCGGTGGTGGACATCCGTATCAATCTCGTTGATGGTTCTTACCACGATGTTGACTCCTCCGAAATGGCGTTTAAGATCGCCGGTTCGATGGGCTTCAAAGAGGCAATGCGCAAAGCTTCACCGGTTTTGCTTGAGCCTATCAT
>CAZJTS010000143.1:0-5575 GCA_964548975.1 uncultured Fastidiosipila sp. | reverse complement strand
GACTGGGAATCACCGGCGCAAGACTGATCAGCATGACGGCCAGGAGGTCCAGAACCATCGGCAGGAGGTAGTTATGCGATTTCCTGGCGATCTGTTTACGTTGCTTCTCACGCAGCAGGTGATGGATCTGACGGGCTTGAAGTTCCATGAGTTGCAGGTCGCTTTGGCCGCCGCCTTCACTGTACTGGGCCAAAATCCTGATGAACATTGAGGCCTCGGGTAGTCTGAGCCTCTGCACGAAACTGTCGAGTGTGCGGGCAAGCGACAGCCGATTCGTCAACTGACTGTTGATGGCTTTCAGCTCCGTCTGAAGCACGCTTGAACTGCGAAAGGCGGATTCGGCCATATCTAAACCCTGAATTACGCTATGCCCAGAATGCAGGCAGATCAGGAGGTAGCTGAACAGATCTGGCAGAGCTTCCTGGACTTTGAATTGCCATTCGTTCGCTCGGTTAGTTAGGGCGTAATCCGGATAGAAGATCAGGATGACGACTAAGGGTAGTGCCAGCCACAACGGGATCTTGAAGAAGAGACTCAAAGACACAAAGATCAAGCTATAGAGAAAGAAGCGGATGCGCTGCCTGATGAGATTTCTTTGCCAGAGAATTTCCGGCGTATCGCCTTCTATAACTCTCAGAATTCGGATCGCCTCCTGATTTCTATAGAGAAGGAAAGAAGGTGTTAGTAAGTGATAGGTTCTCTCGATTTTGGTCGGCGAGATGCGAAGAGGCTTTTTCTTTTGCTGGGCTTTTGGGAGCTTGATCTTCGGCTCTGAGAAGAAGATCTTACGCAAGAAAACACAGGAAGCCAGAAAGAGCACAAACGCTATGAGCAGCATGATGCTCCCTAACTGTGTGTCATAAGCGAGATCGATGAAGTCCGGTGCCAGATTCGCTAAGCCGAGGGTCATCAGCACGGGCATAGCGGCAAGGGAGAGGCTTTCTGTCAGGGCTTTGGCCTGTTCGGCTTGAATCGTTTCTCGTAAATTCTGTTGCTCTCTGAGATTCTGTTCATATTGATAAAACAACGAAAGCAAACGCTCGCCTAGGCGCTCCGGATTCTGTAAGAGCGCGAAGAAGGGGGTTGCTTCCGGGCAGAGAAACGCATCGGCCAGAAGATCACTGATTGTCTTGAAGGAGGCCTGTAAGCGGAGGGCTTGCTCGACTTTGGCCAAGCGACGACTGAAGCCTGAGCGCGGAAATTGCTTGCGCAAAGTGCGGAGGGTCTGACGAATGCTGTATTGTAAGGTATTACCTATCGACAGTCTGCCGATCATGCCCTGAAGGAATTGCTGGAGGTGTCTTCTCGACTGGTTCATGCGAATTGTGCGGTAAAGATAGAGGAAGAAGGACGCCAGCAGGACAGCACCCAGCGCGCTCAGTATTAAGGACAACGCGAAATCCCTGGTGAAGAGGCCGACTATGGGCCTGAACAGAATAAAGGTCAGGGGATAGGACAGTAGTCGGACGATGAGATCTGAATTTTTCATGTGGACCTCCGGTACAAGTAGTTCAACTGATAGTGGTTTTCTACGTCAGGTTTGAGCTCTGCGATCTCTTCTACGTAGCGTTGGCCGGTGAGATCTCTGGCAATGTAAACGAGCAGTTGAAACGCTGAGGCGAGGTGGCGCAGAATGACGTCGTAATTTAGCTTGGAGGCTGCGAGCACGAGGTCGGCCAGGCGGAGGAACATGCTCTCACAGTTGTTGCCGTGGATCGTACATAAGGTCCCGGGGTGGCCAGTGGCGGCGGCCTGCATCATGTCATAGGCTTCGTCGCCGCGGACTTCTCCGACAATAATGCGGTCCGGCCTCATACGCAGCGAATTACGAATCAAGGTCGCACTGTCTATGGCTTCCGTGCCTTCAGGTCCTTGAGCTCTGCCGGTGAGCCGGACCCAGTTGCTTCGGTTTTGGAGTTGAAGTTCGGGGGAATCCTCAATTGTGATGATGCGTTCATCCGGTGAGATGTAGCCCGACAGAATGTTCAGAAGTGTGGTTTTGCCGGAGCCGGTGCCGCCGCCGATCATAATGGCTTTCCTCTGGCGAACGGCTTCAATCAGGATGCCGGCAATCTCTTCCGGGAAGAAATTGTTCTCGATGAGTTCTGCTAAACCCGGCCTAATCCCGGAGAATTTTCGGATCGTCAGTAAGGGACCGTCCTGAGCAATGGGCGGTAATACCGCATGAGCTCTGGACCCGTCCGGGAGACGGATGCTGCCCAAGGGTCTTGATAAAGAAAGCGGCTGATTATTTCTCGAGAAAAAGCCACTGATCACATCGGTGAGATACTCCGCGGACGGGAATCGTTGGGGACTACGGATCAAGCGTCCCTGCTTCTCGAAGAAAATCTGCTCCGGTCCATTGACCATGATCTCGGTGATCTCTGAATCGTCCAAGAGGGGCTGGAGGATATCGAGTCGGCGGAAACGATTGAAGAGACGTTCTTGCAGATCCTGCCGGTACTGAAAATCCGGGTTATTCTCCTGGATTATCTCATTGGCCACGCGCCCGATAATCCGCCTGACCGTATCATCGTCTGCGTCTTCTTGATGCAGCAATGTTTCGAAGACTTTCTGACCGATAATATCGTAGTAGGATCGCTCTGGTTGGCTTACAGGTTTGGCAGACCGGGCTTTGGCCAAAGAAGCGAACGGCTTAGGAAATTTATTACTCATTCGGAACCTCCTGCTAGTGATAGCTCCAGGACATGGCTGCCGGTGGGCAGGACTGCTGTGATCTCCTGCATTTCCTTATGCCAAAGCTCCGGGTTCGGCAGGGAAGTGCGGAAGACAAGCAGGGCTTCTGTAAAGGCAGCAACTATACGACAGAGACGAAAAGGCAGACCGTGGCAGAGAACAAAGAGTCGCCAGTGACCGGGATACTGTTGCTCTGCCCAAGTTTCCAGAAGCGTGAGCGCATCTCTGAGGAGCGGCTCAGGGCAAAGCGTCCAGTCATCGGAGCGTAAAGGAGGGAGGATCCTCTGAACGCCCGGCTGTTCGGCGAAAGGCTCCAGATAGTTCCCGAAGTTGTTCTCGGTCACCAGTCGAAGCGAGAGATCGACGAGGAAATTAGGCCGATCTTGATTGGGACTGGCCGGGAATGAAATGCCCGGACCCAAAGCCAGTAGGATGGGAGCAATGCCGCTCTTGATCGTTTGCTGAAGTTGATCTCGAAGATAGCTCTGCTCCGCGTCGGACCACGCAAAGCCGAGCACTGAGGTGACCGGCTTGAGAGAGGTCAGCTCGGGGGCATGGGCTTTGAAGTAACTCATAACTTCAGCTGTGATCTGGCCGACCGGACCGAGTCTGTAGAGTAGATCTTCGGGGGCAGGAGCGTTCAGGTCATCTTCGTGCAAAATAAGTGTATCCCGCTCTGTTTCGTAAGTCGGGAATTGCTGTCGCGTGAAGATCAGGAGCGCCGGGCCGGCATCAGGGGCGCGATCAGGTAACTGTGCCGGGTCGCTATAGAGTTCAACTTCAGCGCTGGGCACCGCGGCTTTCAAGCGGGATTGTAAGGCTTTCGCATAGAGCGGATCCAGATCAATTAAATCAATAAACATAGACACCTCCATGCCTATGAGCTTACCCTCTCCAGGGGCAGAAGAAGTGCAACACTTTCCTACAAATTTCTACAAATTGTCGCAAGAGGGGTGAGCGTTTTTTCTGAAATTTAATTTGTATTTAGTTTTCAAATTGTTTCCCCGGTGCTATCATAGGTCTGGACTTATCGAGAGAGGTGGAGGGGAACGGCCCTGTGAAGCCCGGCAACCAGCTTAGGTATGGTGCCAATTCCGCCGGACGTGCCCGGGAGATGAGGAAATACGATTGATTTAACCTTATCTCACTCTGGATAAGGTTTTTTTATGGCTAAAGGAGCAGTTTTCATGGAAGAGAAGCGTTATCTATTTACTTCAGAATCAGTAACAGAAGGACATCCTGATAAGGTCTGTGACCAGATTGCGGATGCAGTTCTGGATGCGATCTTGGCGGAGGATCCCACGGCCAGAGTGGCCTGTGAATGTATCGCCACGACCGGCATGGTGTATATCGTTGGTGAGATCAGTACGGAAACCTACGTGGAGATCCAAAAAATCGCGCGTCGTGTCATCGGAGAAATCGGCTATTGTTCATCGGACTACGGCTTTGATTCCGAAACCTGTGCTGTATTGACGGCAATCGATGAGCAATCCTTAGATATCTCTCAGGGGGTCGATCAGGCGGCGGATGCCGCCCAGACCGCTGACGGTACCGGCGCAGGCGATCAGGGTATGATGTTCGGTTTTGCCTGCCGTGAGACAGAAGAATATATGCCCTTGCCGATTTCTTTGGCCCATAAAGTGACTAAGCGCTTAGCTGAAGTCCGCAAGAACGGCACGATTCCCTACATCCGCCCGGATGGTAAAGCCCAGATTACCGTGGAATATCAAGGTTATGAGCCGGTCCGCGTGGATACGGTCGTCGTTTCGACCCAGCACGACCCGGAAGTGAATATGGAAGAATTGCGCCGCGATATTGAAGAGGAGGTCATTCGCCGGGCAGTACCCGCCGGGCTCCTTGACGAGAAAACCAAGATCTATATCAATCCGACCGGCCGCTTCGTCATCGGTGGCCCCAGAGGCGACTCAGGCCTCACCGGGCGGAAGATTATTGTCGACACGTACGGTGGTTCCGCACCGCACGGTGGCGGTTCATTCTCAGGTAAGGACCCGACGAAGGTGGATCGTTCAGCTTCATACGCTGCTCGCTATGCGGCGAAAAACATCGTTGCCGCAGGGCTGGCTGAACGCTGCATGATTGAACTTGCCTACGCCATCGGCGTCGCAAAACCCGTTTCGCTTTTCGTTGATACTTACGGCACAGGCACGATGACGGATGCCAAAATCGCAGAGCTTGCTTCTGAATGCTTCGATTTTACGCCGGGTGCGATCATCAGGGATCTGGATTTACGCCGGCCTATTTATCGGCAAACGGCGGCTTACGGCCATTTCGGTAGAGATGACCTGGACCTGCCGTGGGAGCGTCTGGATAAGGTTGACGTGCTCAAAGAAAAGGCAGAAGCCTATAAATAGTTATGTGGTGGCAGTCAGAGCATCTTGAGCAGTCGATTTCGAGTTTTCTGCCTGCTGTCTGTTCTATTTGCCGCAAACTGCCGGCAGAACATGAGCCCGTGGAGAATATCTGCGGGCTTTGTTTAAGTCAGCTGCCCTTACGTCCGCCGGAGCGGAGCTTCAGCTTCATGGAGAATCCGTCGACCATCGGATCTGATTTGCGTCTGCCACTCTTCACGGCCCTTTATTATGAAGGTGCTATTAGGCAGGCTATTACCGGACTGAAGTTTCACAATCGGACGGATTTCGCTTTCTTGTTGGGTGATCTCTTAGCCGTGTTTTGGCAAAGACAGCTGCGCTACACAGGTAACTTGCTTGAGCCGCAGGAATTACGCTTAGATGGCATCGTGCCCCTGCCGCTTCATACAGCCAGACTGCGGGAGAGAGGTTATAATCAGACAGAGTTAGTGTGTCAGAGGCTGGCGGATAAATTGGCATTGCCGATTTATCCGAACACTTTGGCCAGG
>CAZJTS010000142.1:0-5649 GCA_964548975.1 uncultured Fastidiosipila sp. | reverse complement strand
TATGAGAAAAACACACAGAACACACTGGATTGCGGGGCTTCTGGCCGGCGCGCTAACATGCACACTTTCCGCTTGCGGACCGCAGGAGAATCCTACGACGCCAGGTACGCAGGGTGGATCTGCCCCCGAAACGCAGGACCTGTCTTTTCCTCTCGCAGAAAAGGCAACATTGAAAGGCCTCACCAGTTTCCCGGTGAATACCGAATCTGAGCCAAACAATCGAACGATATTTAAACGCCTGGAAGAAGAGACCAATGTACATATCGATTGGACAACGATTTCTTCTGATCAATGGGGAGAGAAAATCTCTTTGCAGATGGCTGACTTCTCCAGCTTACCCGATTTCGTTTTCTCAGCAGGCTTCGGTGACAATGACCTGATCAGATATGCTGAGCAGGAAGTTATTATTGATCTGTCGGATTATATAGACCAGTATATGCCGAATCTGTCCAAAGTTTATGAGGACTACCCCGAATACCGGGCGATGAGTGAAGATGAGAATGGCAGTATCTGGGCTCTTCCCTGGATTGAACAGCTGGGTGAGAATAAGACAGCGATCCAGACGGTCGGAGGTATGAGCTTCATCAATCGGGCATGGCTCGACCATCTGAACCTGGATATGCCTACGACTGTGGAGGAATTTGAGGCGGTGCTCGTTGCTTTCCGCGATAACGCAGCAGACCTGCAACAAACCTTCAACATTGAAGGCGACATTATTCCCATGTCCAGTATCGTGAACCATGGCGGCGAAGATCTTGCGCTCATCATCAATGGCTTCGGTGAAGGTTATGGTGCGAACGACCTAGGCAGGCATATTGCTGTGACAAACGATCGGGAAGTTATCTCTACAGCAGTTCAAGAAGGATATCGTGATGGTATTCGCTGGTTACATAACTTATATCAGCAGGGCCTGATCGATGCGGAAGCCTTTACGCAGGACTGGTCCACTTACGTATCCAAAGGGAAATCCGGCCGCTATGGTGTTGCTTTCTCATGGGACATCGCAAATATCGCGAATCTACAGGATTGGGAGCCTATGCCTGCCTTGGAAGCCGATGTTCGTAATATCACCCCGCAGAATGGATCGTTCACGAGTGGCTTTGACCGCGGGCGTTGTGTCGTCACTTCAGCGGCTGAGAATCCAGCACTTGTCTGTGCCTGGCTCGATCAGATGTATGATCCTTTTCAGTCACCACAGAACAACTGGGGTACCTATGGTGAAGATGATGCGTTCGATATTTTCGAACTCGGTGAGAATGCAAACGGCGAAAGAATGCTGAAACATGCAGAACTGGGTGATGCATCGCCCGTAGAAGTTCGCGAAGCCGAAGCGGTTGGCGGTCCTTTGGCCATTCTCGATGAGTACTATGATGTTTATGTCACGACGCCGGATGATGCCCAGTATAGGCTCGACTGGATCAAGGATATCTATACCAAAGACATGAACAATGACCATGTCTATCCGAATGTATTTATGAATGCTGCGGACACCGAACGCTTAACTACTTTGCAGACCGATATTACCCGTCATATCAACACAAACAAGGCGGACTGGATTATGAATGGCCTGACCGATGAGCAATGGACACAACATCTGGCCGACCTGGAGAATTATGGACTTGCAGAGCAGCTCGAAATCTTGCAGAAATACCTGGATGCATACCAGCAGACCGTAGCCTAACAACGATAGTAGAGAGAGCAATGAAATGACAAATTTTTCCGAAAGTACATTATTGGCCAAAGCGAGGCAGTTTGAAGAAAAATTTCTCTCGGAAGGACCTGCTTCAGAAAGACCGGTGTTTCATCTGACGCCATTGGTTGGCTGGATGAATGATCCCAATGGCTTCTCTTACTTCGATGGAGAATACCACTTGTTCTTTCAGTACAATCCCTACGAGACGAAATGGAATGCGATGCATTGGGGACATGCGGTCAGTAAAGATCTTCTGAACTGGCAGTACTTGCCGGCGGCTTTGGCCCCGGATGCCCCCTATGACTACAGTGGTTGTTTCTCCGGAAGCGCGATAGCGCTAGATGACAATCAGTTGCTGCTGATGTATACAGGTGTGACCCTTGATAAAGGAGAACACGGAGAAGTCATTGAGCGTCAACGGCAATGCATCGCCGTAGGCGACGGGGTCAATTTCAGGAAAACTGAAGAGAACCCAGTAATTACCGAATATGATCTGCCGGAAGGTAGCAGTAAAGTGCACTTCCGTGATCCGAAAATCTGGCGTGCGGCAGATGGCACCTACTATAGTGTAGTGGTCAATGCCGATGAACATGGGTATGGGCAGGTGCTGCTGTATAGCAGCGCCGATGCCCGGCAATGGACATTCGAAAAGATCCTTATCGCCAATGAAGGCAAGTTGGGTATCATGTGGGAATGTCCGGATTTCTTCGAACTGGACGAGCGCGCGGTCTTAATTATCAGTCCACAGGCTGTGGCAAAGGGTACGGAAGGCTATTACGAAGGGAATAACACAGCAGCTTTCCTGGGTGCTTATGATCCGGATCGTGTAAGCTTCGTACCGGAGTCGAACCATGTCTTAGATGATGGGATCGATTTTTATGCCCCACAAACCGTACGAAGTCCGGACGGCAGAAGAATCATGATCGGTTGGTTACAGAACTGGGATACGGTAAACTACCGTGTGCCGGGCCAGGCCTGGTTCAGTCAGATGAGTGTCCCTCGTGAACTTCATATCATGGGTAATCGGCTGCTACAGACACCAGTTCGAGAAATCCTGGATTTGCGTACCGGTGAAGTGATTCAGGATCAGGTGTTGGAAGGGGAGCAGAGATTTGCTGGCATCTCCGGCCGAGTGATCGATCTGGAACTGGTATTGTCACCGGTAGCAGAAGCGCCTCTTCAGCACTTTACCTTAGCATTGGCAGAGAACGAAAGCTATGAAACCACCTTGGCTTATGACCCTCAACAGCACACGTTAACATTAGATCGTAGCAAGTCGGGAGGTACAGAGGATGCATGCAATCGCAGAACCTGCCACCTGGTCTCTGACGCTCGTGGTACACTGAAGCTCAGAATTCTGCTGGATCGATTCAGTGCTGAAATCTTCATCAATGACGGTGAACAGGTGATGAGCACGAGCCTGGTAACGCCACAGGAGGCAACAGGAATTCGCTTTAGCACCGTAGGGCAGGCACACGCACAGATCCGCAAATATGACTTGACGGAGACCGAACAATGAAACACATCGTCGCTATAGGCGAAATCCTCGTCGACTTCGCGCCGACCGGCCGAGGCCCCTTCGACTGGCCGTCTTTTCAGACGGTCATCGGAGGTGCCCCTTGTAATTTCCTGGCAACCCTTGCGAAATCCGGCCAGAAGACCGAGTTCATTTGCGCAGTAGGCAAAGATCCTTTCGGCACGAGGCTCAAGCAGACACTCCAGCAGCTGGGAATAGGCACGACTGGCGTACAAACGGTGGATGCCTTCACGACACAAGCCTTCGTGCTCCTCGATGAAAAAGGCGAACGCGACTTTCTCTTCTCCAGAAGTCCCGGATCCGACAGCCAGCTCACGTTAACCGAGGCCCATCGCAAACTTATTTCCGAAAGCGCATTGCTTCATTTCGGCACCGTAGCGATGAGCACGGAACCGGCAGCCACCGCCACGCGGAGCGCAGTCCTTCATGCCCGAAGTGAAGGGATCTGGGTGAACTTTGATCCGAATTATCGCGCCCTGCTTTGGCCCGATGATAACGAAGCCAGAGAAGCTGTCCTCTGGGGGTTTCAGCACGCAGACTCCATCAAGGTCGGCGTCGACGAGATCCGTTTCACCTATGCGCTTTCACCGGATCTCTCCGATGACGAAGTGATCAGATTTGCGGCCGAAGAGATTCTGGCCAAAACCCAGGTTCGCCTTCTCCTGCTAACGAACGGCAGAGCGGGAAGTCACTTTTATACCCGGGAGTTTGCCGGTTTTGTTCCGGCATTTGCTCAGGAGAAAGTAGTGGATACCACCGGTGCCGGCGACATCTACATCGGTGCGGTGATTGCCCAGCTTCTCGCAGATGGCGTACTCCCGGATGGCTGGGCAAATATAACCGAAGCACAGTTGTCTCATGCGGTGCGCCAGGCGAGTATGTACTCCGCGCTCTCGACTGGCAAGCACGGTGGAATCAGCAGCATCCCAAGTCGTGCGGAAGTGGAGGCGGCTTTGGCCAAAGTCTGACCTGTTGCGGTAAGCGGATGCTATGGTAGAGCTTAGCAAGCAATGCTCCTGGCGAAAACTCTTCGTCAGGCTTGGGACATACCATGTATCAGACGAGTTAATGGTAGGGTGCTCCGCCGTGACATAAATACAGGCTTTGCAGGATTTTATTTGCAAGGCCTGTAAAAATGACAAGCCGCACCCACCCCTTGCCACCGCCACCCAGAGAGTCTATAATCGAAGCAACCTTTTAAGGATGTCCAGTGAGGCAGGAAGGGTTTGCGACAATTGAACAACTAGAGCCAGGAGTGGAAATCAGCACCAGCACCAAGACCTGTGCTTTATTTTGACGAAATCGTTCGAGCCTTTCGGGCTTCTGTGAGAACAGAAGAGGGATGGGCTTTTTTTATGCCCAGAACCTGCAACCAGAGCCGGAAACACCCCGGAACCAGAACAACAAGAACAAGCAGAACATGCAAAACAAGCATAACAAAGGAGCGAAGGATGAAGAGCAAAGCAACACTCATGACAGCGAAGGAGATGGATCGAGCATTGACGCGCATTGCCCATGAGATCGTCGAGCGAAATGGCGGGCTGGAGGCGGTCTATGTGGTGGGGATTCAGCGCAGGGGCGTGCCTTTGGCCGAGAAAATTGTGCAGAAGCTTGGGCGGATTGAGGGCAAAGAACCGGAGATGGGGATGCTGGACATTACCTTCTACCGCGATGATCTAAGTCTCTTGAGTGATAATCCGGTGGTGAATCGGACGTCGATTTCGGATCAGATCAATGATCGGAAAATTATTCTGGTAGATGATGTGATCTATACCGGAAGGACGGTGCGGGCGGCGATTGAAGCCCTGTTTGATATGGGGCGTCCGGCGGAGATTCAGCTGGCCTGCCTGATCGATCGGGGGCACCGGGAGCTGCCCTTCCGTCCGGATTATGTAGGGAAAAATGTACCAACTTCCCGAAGTGAGGTGACGCTGGTTCATGTGCAGGCATTCGATGGCGTGGAAGAAGTCATCCTGGCTGACCTCGAAGCGGATGAGCCGAACGACCGTAGTCGGACCTAAGGAGGACGGGATGAGTCTGTTACACAAAGATATTCTGGGCATGCAGCAGCTGAGCGTGAAGGAGATTGATGACATCCTGAGCACAGCACGGAACATGAAGAAGATCCTCCAGTCGGGCAACAAGAAGACAGCGTACCTACAGGGAAAGACAGTAATTACGCTTTTCTATGAGAATTCGACACGGACAAGGATGAGCTTCGAGCTGGCGGGGAAGTACCTCGGGGCGCAGGTAGCGAACATTGCCGCGTCGGGGAGTTCCGTGGCCAAAGGCGAGTCTCTCTACGATACCGCGATGACCCTGGACGCGATGGCGGCAGACATGATTGTGCTTCGCCATCAGGTGTGCGGGGCGCCGCATTTTCTGGCCCCGTACCTCGAAGCTTCGATCGTGAATGCCG
>CAZJTS010000141.1:0-5660 GCA_964548975.1 uncultured Fastidiosipila sp. | reverse complement strand
ACTTCTCCGTTTTCCGTCCAGATAGGTTTAGTGTGCATGAGTTTTCCTTTCAATCAGACAGCAGAAGCAGAGCGAATCACTCTGCTTCCGGCCTTTTCTATCAATTCTCCATTCTCACCCCTGCTCGTAGGGGATCCCCGCGGCTCGGGGCGCGTGTGAGTTCTTCGAACTAAAGACTAGCACAATCAAGGTGGCGATGTAGGGCACCATCTTGTAGATATAGCCGTCGATGTTCAGGCTGAGGAGCATCGGGATCGACGAATAGGTGGACGACAGGGTTTTCATCAGTCCGAAGAAGAGCGCTGCGCCTGCGATCTTCCAGGGTTTCCATTGGCCAAAGATCAGCACAGCGAGCGCTAAGAACCCATATCCGGCGACACTGGCATTAAAGAGGGTCGAAGTGGTCAGGACGAAGATCAATCCGCCGAGCCCGCCCAGCGCACCGGACAGCATGACGCCGATATAACGCATCCGGTAAACATTTATGCCGACCGACGAAGCCGCGTGCGGATGCTCACCGCAGGCGCGAAGTCTCAGACCGAAACGGGTCTTATAGAGCACAATCACTGAAATGATGAGAATCGCCCAACCCAGATAGGTGGTCAGGTAGGTATTCTGGAAGAAGAGCGGGCCTAGGACCGGAATGTCGCCCAGAACCGGTACTTTCGGAATCCGGAAGGTATTCATAAACATGATCTGTTGAACACCGGAAGGCTGAATCATCCGGGCGAGGAAAATCGCCAGGGCCGGGGCCAGGAGATTCAGCGCCGTACCGCTGATCGTCTGATCGGCTTTGATATGGATGGAAGCAAAGGCATGGAGCAACGAAAAGACCGCCCCGGACACCATTGCTACCAGGATCGCCAGAATCAGCAGAAGCTGACCGGACAGGCGATCCTGTGTACGATTGATAAAGAGCACACTGAGGAAGCCGCCCCAGATCATAATGCCTTCCAGCGCAATGTTGATGACACCGCTGCGCTCCGAATAGAGACCACCCAGTGCGACCAGCATCAGCGGGATCGTAAAAAACATCGTCTGTTGCGCAACGAAATACAGGATATCCATTAATTGCCCCTCCTTCTCTTGATCTCCAGACGTTGCATCAGCACCCTGATGCCCTGGGCGAATGCGGCGAAGTAAATGATCGTGGCCGTAATAATCTCCACGATCTCCGGATAGAATCCGGACAGCTGCATATATGAACCGCCGACCTGGATATAGGCGATGAAGAGCGCTGCGAAAATCGCGCCGATCGGATGCGAATTCCCCAGCAGCGCAACGGAGATGCCGGTGAAGCCCTCCAGATGCAGGACATCTTCGACATAGAGGTAGACGCCGAGAATCTTGTCCCCCGAGAGATAAAGCAAGCCGCCGCCGAGACCGGCCAGCGCTCCGGCAATCACCATAGAGAGAATGATATTTTTCTTGACATTGATACCCGCATAGAGACTGGCATCTCTGTTGAGACCACAGGCTCTGAGCTCAAAGCCGAAGGTCGTCTTGCTGATGATCAGATAGATGACGATACTCACAATCACCGCGATCAGGAAACCGCCGCCGAGCATCGAACCCGGAAACAGCTGATCGAAGCCCATCTTCGGCACATTGCCCGTGGCCGCGACCGGTAAGGAGCGGTTCGTCAGTCTGTGATACACCGTCTCCCGGATCAGCATGTTGACCAGATACATCCCGATGTAGTTCGTCATGATACAGGTAATCACTTCATTGACGTTAAAGAACGCTTTTAGCAGCCCGGGAATCGCTCCCCAGACAGCGCCGAAAACCACCGCGACCAGCAGACCGACCACCCAGTGAACAGCGCCCAGCTGCGTAAATTTCACACCCACGATGACCGCTCCGGCAGCCCCCATCGTGAACTGCCCGGTAGCACCGATATTAAAGAGATTACATTTAAACGCAAAGGCCACAGACAAGCCGGTCAGAATAATCGGCGTTGCATAATAGAAGACATTACCCAGATCCTTCTGGCTTTGAATACCGCCGGTCAGGATCCAACCGAAGCCCGAGAGCGCTTGCGACGCATTGGTAAAGAACAGAATAATGAGGCCGATCAGCAAGCCGCCGACGATAGCGATCACTGATGCGAGCGGCCCCGAGATCCGGGTGAGCGACAGTCTACGTTTCAGTTTATCCATCAGACCACCATCCTTTTCGAACCGGCCATATAGAGGCCCAGTTCATTCTCTGTCACATCCTCGGGTTTCACATTCGCCACCACTTCACCTTCATGCATCACCAGAATCCGATCCGCCAGCTGCATGACTTCCGACAGCTCGAACGACACAACCAGCACCGCTCTGCCGCTGTCTCTGGCCGCCACAATCTGTGAATGCATGTACTCGATCGCTCCGACATCCAGACCTCTCGTCGGCTGCACGGCCAAAAGCAGGTCCGGGTTAATACTCATACTCCGTGCGAACACCGCCTTCTGCTGATTCCCGCCTGAGAGCGTCCCGGCGCGCGAAACCGCGCCTTCACTCGTACGTATATCGAAGCGCTCGATGAGCTTATTGGTATGCTCTATAATCTCGCGTTTCTTGATAAAGCCATTCTTCTGGAACTCCGGTTCGAAGTATTCCAGCAGCACCATGTTCTCCGCCAGGCTGAAATCCAGAATCATGCCGTGGCGATGCCGGTCTTCGGGAATATGAGACAGGCCGTGCGTATTCCGATAGCGGATGGACCTCTTCGTCACGTCCTCCCCATTCAGAATAATACTTCCCTGACTCACCGGAATCAGCCCGCTGATCGCATAGATCAGCTCAGACTGCCCGTTCCCATCCACACCGGCAATACAGACGATCTCACCTTTGTGGATCGCCAGACTGAGGTCATGGACAATGTTCTTTTCCGAGCCCGCCATACTGATCGTGAGGTCCTTGACTTCCAGGATGGTTTCCCCCGGCTCCCGGGGCTCCTTTTCGATATCCAGGATGACTTTCCGGCCCACCATCATTTCTGACATATCGGAAACACTCACATCTGAAACATTTACCGTACCTATGCCCTTGCCGCGCCGCAGCACCGTACAACGGTCGGCCACCTGTTTAATTTCATCGAGTTTATGCGTGATAAAGATCAGCGATTTCCCTTCAGCAGCCAAACTCTTCATAATCTCCATCAATTCCGCAATCTCCTGCGGTGTCAGGACGGCTGTCGGTTCATCGAAGATCAAGATTTCATTATTGCGATAGAGCATTTTCAGGATTTCGACACGTTGTTGCATCCCCACCGAAATATCCGAAATAAAAGCATCAGGGTCGATTCTCAACCCGTACTTTTCGGAAAGGGCCATAACCTTGGCTTTGGCCTCTTTCTCCTGCAGAAAACCGTTCTGTGTCGTCTCTGCGCCGAGAATGATGTTCTGGAGTACCGTGAAATTATCCACGAGCATAAAGTGCTGGTGCACCATGCCGATCCCTAGGCGATTTGCGGCTCTGGGACCGGTGATGTGAACCGTCTCCCCCCTCAAGCGAATCTCACCGCGGTCCGGCTGATAAAGGCCGAAGAGCACATTCATCAATGTACTTTTACCGGCACCATTCTCCCCCAGAAGCGCATGGATCTCACCCTTTTTCACCTGTAAGGTAACATCGTCATTGGCCTTGATGCCCGGAAAAATCTTGTCGATGTTGAGCATCTCGATAATGTATTCCAAAAATGACCTCCCCTTTTCCTAAAAAAAGGGTGAGGGGGCAATTACGCTTTGTCCCTCACCCCGCAAGTTCTGAGTACTGTTGTCGATTATTTCACTTCGTTGACCGTTACGATTTCGGTAGCCACTTCAGTGACAGCGATTTCACTGTTGTTGTCGATTTCGTAGGTGTTGTTGACGACCTTGTCGAAGAGCTCATCATAGTCCGCCTGGGAGAAGCTTCTCCACTTCGCGTTTTCCATGGCCAAAGCCACGCCGTCGTTCGTCGAATCCAGAACCAGGGTTTCGCCGCCGGCCCAAGTATCGTTGTAATGCGATTCAAGTGCCTGATAGACGGAGTTGCCCAGTTCTTTCATAGCCGAGGAAATGACCGTGGGGGATTCTGCATACTGGTCGACGTCAACGCCGATGACCCACTTGTCAGTGGCCGCTTCAGCAGCTGCCATGACTGAGTTACCGGTACCGCCGCCCGCAGCAAAGATGACTTCGGTTCCGGACTGGTACCAGCCGGCAGCCTGTGTCTGCTTCTCGGGGGTTGCATCGAAGTTACCGGTGTAGTTGTAGATGATCTCTACAGCACCGGCAGCGAGGCCCAGTTCTTTGGCCGCAACATCAGCACCCTGGACGAAACCGTGACCGAAACGGATAACCGCCGGCACAGCCATACCGCCCATGAAACCGAGCTTGGTGAAGCCGTCCTTAACCGCCGCATAGCCGGCCAAAAAGCCGGACTGCTCCTCAGCATAGAGAATCGGCAGAACATTTTCTT
Organism: uncultured Fastidiosipila sp.; assembly: GCA_964548975.1. GTDB lineage: Bacteria > Bacillota > Clostridia > Saccharofermentanales > Fastidiosipilaceae > JAAYZH01. The sequence goes on along the minus strand of CAZJTS010000141.1, from coordinate 1,212 downwards.
TGGTTTCGTAGGTCTCATAGTCCGGGGTATGAGGCTCACCGTCCAAAAGGATGAACTTCACATCCGGATATTGTGTCTGTGCCTCATAGATGGCTGTTTCAAAAAGGAAGCCCGGTGTCACAACGACTTTGGCGCCGCCCTGCACAGCCAGACTGATGGTCTCCAGATACGCTGCGTCAGTTACAGCAGAAGGCTGATAATACTGATGCTCAATATTATTGTCATTTGCATACGCTTCCATCCCCTCCCAAGACCCTTGGTTGAAGGATTTGTCATCGATGGTGCCGGCGTCAGTGATCAAGGCCAGTTCGATGCCGCCGCTCGGTGTATCATCGCCCGGCGCTGTGGTCTCCCCGGGTTCTTCAGTTCCCGGTGCATCGGTTCCCGGTGTATCTGTGGCAGGTGCCTCAGTTACAGGGTTCGTGCCCGGCGCAGCAGTCGTCTGAGCGCTGTTGTCACAGGCTGCCAGTGTCATCAGCATGAGTGAACCGGCAAGTGCCATGGCCAAAACTTTCTTCATAATTTTCCTCCTAATATTTCTCGTTCCTCTTGAGAGATCCCTCACAAAAAATCAGATGCGTCAGTATCCATCGCTGTCAGGCGCCGCCCCTGCGGATCCTGTGATCTACTTCGCATCTTCCTCCCTTTTCAGGTCTCTGCTTTGCTTTGCGTTTACGCATAAGCACATAGCTAACTTTAACATAGAATACGCTTATTTCGTGTTCTATCTTAACCTATCTATAATCTAGCACCAATGCCCGACTATTTCAATTTACACAGCTGACCTCGGAGAAATTATTTTTTGTCGGCGACTTTGCACATAAGGCGAATTAAAACGAGTCTAAACTCGTTCGTTAATAAAAACAAAGTGAGAAAGATAACCATGAAGCAATCGCGCACCGGCCGCAGAATCATCCTCAGCACCATGGCACTGGGTATTCTTCTTTTTGTAACAATCAAATCGAATCTACCCTCATCAGCAACAATGTATGACGCCTCCTCAGGCGCCACCCCGACCGAAGCACTCAGCATGAGCCCTCTGAACCGCAGTGCTGACCTCCTGATCGAAACCAGCAGCACCTCGGCGAGCCCATCAACCACGGTCTCCGAATCCAATTCCGTGATCACAGAGGCCACGACTTTGGCCAAAGCCGTCGTCACCACCACCACCACCAACAGCCCGACGACAAGCACGTCCTTGCCCCCGACCAC